>JAUICR010000053.1 GCA_030427785.1 Bacteroidia bacterium
GTAATGCATAAAACTGACCAGCGTTCATCCTTGAGGGCACCACAAAATCACGAGCTCCCTCAGGCGTAGATTTTATTAGATAGGGAGTTTCCACATCTACAAAACCCTCCTTGCTCAAATAATTCCTAACCGCCAAGTTCACCTTATTTCGCAGCAATAGATTATTACGAACGGGATTTCTTCTTAAGTCAAGATAACGGTACTTCATTCTTATTTCCTCACCACCATCCGTTTCATCCTCTATAGTAAACGGAGGCGTTTTAGCGGCATTCAGTACCTTAAAGGTTTTCACCTTAATTTCTATTTCACCTGTGCTCATACCAGCGTTTTTGCTGCTACGCTCTATCACCTCACCTTCGGCTTGAATCACAAACTCACGACCCAATTTTCTGGCAGCTTCCATCAGCGGCTTATCCCACTCTTCATTAAAAGCCAGCTGGGTAATACCATAACGATCGCGAATATCCACAAAGGTCATCCCGCCAAGATTGCGCGTACGCTGCACCCAGCCTGCCAATGTTACATTTTCGCTAAGATTCGAAAGGGTCAGTTCGCCACAATTGTGAGTTCTGTACATAGGAGATAATTTAAGGCCGCGAAATTACAAACAATCAACAGCAAACTATATTTGCATGTACCTAAAAATAAGCCATGGCTCCAATAGAACTTTATAGTGACGAATACTTTATGCGCCAAGCAATGCATGAGGCTCAAAAAGCTTTTGAGGCAGACGAAGTACCAGTAGGAGCCGTAATTGTTTCCAACAAAAAAATAATAGGCCGAGGGCACAACCTTGTAGAACGATTGGTAGATGTTACTGCCCATGCCGAAGTGCAAGCCATTACTGCTGCCAGCTCATATTTGGGTGCCAAATATCTTAAAGATTGTACGCTGTACGTTACGCTTGAGCCTTGCCCTATGTGTGCCGGTGCTTTATTTTGGAGTCAAATAAGCCAGGTGGTATATGCCGCCAAAGATCCTAAGCGTGGCTTTATAGAAAATGGTGGGAAGTTGCATAAAACAACTAAACTGCTCCATGGCCCTTTTGAAGAAGAAGCCAGTCAGCTGCTTAAGAGCTATTTTGCGCAAAAGCGCTAAATTCTGCATGAAAATTAACACAGACTTAAAGATGTAATCATGGTGGTTGCCTGCTAGGGATTGACCTTTGTTTTAAAATATAAGTCAATGAACCCTGAACCAAAGTCCGTATTAGAAATCGTTTTTCGTCAAAAATCTTCACAGCCTCACTCAGAGCCTACACCTACAGCCAGCACTCTCATAAGTATTGCAGAAGACGAGGAGCAATATTCAGACTACCCCTTATTTATTTAAAAGTGGGCTTATTGATTTTACTAAAGAGCTAATCAATTACTACCCTCGATTTATCGGCTATTGATTAGTAATTTTGCTAAAAATTAAGATTATGTATCCAGAAGAAATGATAGCCCCAATGCGCGAGGATTTGACCAGCGCAGGAATAATAGAAACCCGTACTGCTGCCGAAGTGCAGGATATGATAAAGAAAGATGGAACTACCTTGGTAGTAATTAACTCTGTATGTGGATGTGCTGCTGCCAATGCTCGCCCTGCCGTAAAAATGGCCTCTACGCATGACGTTACTCCTGATAGAATGATTACGGTATTTGCAGGAAACGATGTGGAAGCTGTAAGTACTGCTCGTAGCTTTATGGCGCCATTCCCTCCATCCTCGCCTTCTATGGCATTGTTCAAAAACGGTGAATTGGTGCACATGATAGAGCGCCACCACATAGAAGGCCGTGCTGCCGAAATGATTGCCGATAACTTAATGCAAGCTTTTGAGGAGTATTGCTAAGAAGATTTAATAGAATTGAAAGCCCGAATGATTGAGATTGTTCGGGCTTTTTTTTGGTAATAAATAAGAGGTTGTTTTAAGCCCAGGCCTGACAGGTTTATCAAGACAATCTACATAAACCTGTCAGGTCTTTTTCCTTCCAATTTTTTATTACACGGAGACACAAAAAAACCCGCCTCGGCATTGCCAAGACGGGGTTTTATCCATTAAACAAAAAAGAGTATTATCTACTAATAAATTTTAGCGGCATTGCGATAAGCGGCATCAAGGGTATTGGTGTGCCAGTCTTGAAACAAGGCACCCCCGCTTTGGGCCCAGGTTGCAAGTTTCAAAAACGACTCCAACATGTCTGTTTTTTCCGTTGGGTACGCTGTGCCTGCTGATGACATTGCCCAAGGCAAACCATCTACCGAAACATAGTAATCACCACTATTTACATCAGAAGCATCCTGCTTGGTACCAAAAAGAGTCATGTCTGCTAAGTCTGTTGGGCTGTAGCCCATTTCATGAATTTCTAACCCCCTTTCATCTGTTCTAAACGAAAAGAAGTTATAGTCAAGATCTCCTAATACTAGTGCACTATTTTTCGAAAACTCTATCATAATAGTAATCGTATCGCCCGTACCCTTTGGCACTGATGGCTTGGTATTAAAGAACGGCCCGCCAGCACTATTGATAACCGAATGAAAATTATCAAACACAGGGATTACTGCATTCGTTTGTCCGTTTTCAGTTCCATTAGAGCCCATTATCATTACATTATCTGTAAGGCTACTGCCGCTTACACTCAGTACCTCACCAGGATTAATGCCTTTAAGCTCTACAGCCCAGCCCTGAGCACTACCGGCACCAGCAGCCATTACTACCGCTTTTATTTTTAAGAATCGCAAGTCATTATCCGCATCGGTAATAGCCTCCCTTTCTGCGGAAACTACTAAGTCATTAAAATCAAAATCTCCATAAGCCGGAAAAAGGTCTTCATACATCCAATTCATCCAAGGTATAGTAGAGCTAAAAGCTTTGGCTGGATCATTTGGATAATCATCTAAGTTATCGCAAATCCCATCACTATCTGCATCGGTGCAGCTAGGGCCAGTAGGTACAGAACACCCTGAAACAGGGGGTGTGTACGTGGCACTGGTCAGTGTTATCGAATGAATGGTAACATTACTAGCGCCAGCGTTTCTTACGTTTACATACTGTCTAAAATTCCCGCTGGTAGCTCCATTAATATAAATGGTAGCAACGGTTTTGGTAGCCGCTGCGCCAAGCTGTGTTACTTGGGCATTACCGGTTGAGCCATTGGCCACATTATATATAGTTGACCAAATATCAAAATTACCTGTAGCCGTATATTCCACAGTGGCGGTATAACTTCCTTGTACGGCTACAATTGGTGTCCAAAAAATGGCATAGTAGCCTGAGGAGCCAGGAATCAATCCATCTTTATTTGCATCATAATAGGCACCATAAGTAGTACCACTTATAAAGCAACCCGGATCACTATTGCTAAGCACATTGGTATTTCCCCAAGGAAACCCGGAATGGCGAGCCAAATTGGTACTGTTTGTAAAATCGAATTGTAACTGAGCATTACTATTATGAGCGCTGATAATTGAAACAATTACCAAAGCATACTTTATGAGAGTTTTCATCTTTATAAACTTTTAATAATTAGGTTATTGTTTTCAATTTTTACGGCTCTTTTCAAACCATAACTATCCACTAGATACAACTCTTCGGTACCGATGGGTACTTCAAGCTCTGCTTCTAGTCCTTGTGCAACTTCCAAATTGTACTTTAAAAGGGCGTTTCCTTTTTGGTCATCAATTCGGTACACGCTCTTCAAGTCGATGGGCAGATGTTCTTGCTTCTCAATTTTTACTGTAATTGTTTTAGTTCCTTTAAAGTCAAATCCTGTAGGAACCTGTAAATCACGGAAGGATTTTACATCGTTGTTAGGGTCTTGCCCGGCATTGGCTGCCTCTTTGGAGCATGCTCCTAGGGCAATGGCTGCTAAGGCAACCATAAAGATTTTTCGTTTCATGATAACAAATTTTAGTCTAAAGCTCACCGTATAGGCAGGCGTCAACTGATTAAGTAGAGTGTTTTCGTGGTTAATACCTCATCGTAATAATTGTTTTGATAAGCTCTTTCCACACATCAATTTTAGGTGTTTTCCGCCTTTTTGTAAGAAACTAGAATGTTGAAAAGCGATTTTTTTCGGTAAACGGTGAAATCATCTCTATACCCCTCGGTAGCAAAAAACCCGCCTTAGCATTGCCAAGACGGGTTTTATCAATTAAACACAAAACCAATTCTCTCTAGTAAATTTTAGCGCTATTGCGGTAAGTACCTTCAGCCGTATTGGTATGCCAGTCTTGATACAAGCTACCTCCACTTTGTGCCCAGGCTGCAAATTTTAGATAAGCTTCCACAAAGTCAACTTTCTCAATAGCATAAGTAGTACCCACCGTGGTAATTGCCCAAGGCAATCCATCCACTGACTCATATGACTTACCAGCACCCAAGTTAGTTGCATCTACCTTGGTTCCAAAAAGAGTAAGATCTGCTAAATCAGTTGGGGTATTTCCCATTTCATGAATTTCATGACCACGTGCGTCTGTTCTGAACGAAAAGAAGTTGTAGTCCAAATTTCCTATGGTAAGTGCACTGCTCTTGGCAAATTCTATCTCCACTACTAATGTATCACAGGTTCCCACTGGGGCTGATGCTACTGTATTAAAGAAAGGGCCACCGTTGCTATTTATCACTGTCTGATAGTTATCAAAAATTGGCACTACCGCATTGGTCTGACCATTCTCAGTACCATTGGCTCCTACAGAAACCACACTTTCTGTTAGGCTATTACCATTTACACTCACCACATCAGATGGGTTGATCCCTTTAAGTTCTACAGCCCAACCTTGAGCATGTCTTCCACCTGCTGCTGGCACTAGCACCTTCATCTTTAACACACGTAGGTTATTATCTGCATCTGTAATCACCTCCTTGTCTGTAGAAACCACTAAATCGTTAAAATCAAAGTCTCCGTATGCTGGAAACAAATCTTCGTACATAAAACTCATACGAGCTGATTTCATGCTAAAAGCTTTATCAGCATCGTTAGGAAAATCATCGGTAGAATCACATTCACCGTCACCGTCAGAATCCGTGCAGGCCGATGTATTGGTTACAGAACAACCTTGACCAGGCGAATAGGTAACATTTGTTATTGTAACAGAATGGATGGTAATTTCGTTGTATGGAAACAATCCAAAACGGTGAGTTCCAGTTAAATTACTTGAGCGAATAGTATAAGTTGATCTAACACCAGGAGAAGCAGGCGCAGATGAATTTGCACCATTGGTCCAACTTGATCCATTATGAAAATTAGTCCAAAAATTAACGGATGAAGGCGCAGTATATTCAATTTTTAATTCAAAAGCACCTTGATAATTCACATATGGAAAGTATATCGCCTTACCATTTCCTTTTATACCATCTACCACAGCATCGTATTCGTAAAAAGCTCCATGCGGGCTTGCATATCGTGAAAAACAACCTGGGTTACTGGTGGGAATTGCATTCCCCCAATTTTCTATGGTTGTACTACTTGAAAAGTCATGGTGAAATTGTGCGTTTGAAAAATGCCCAAATGAACCAAGCATTAGAACCGCAAAAAGTTTTGTCAAATTTTTCATCTTAATATTAATTTAAGGTTATTCGATTGTTGGAAATGTTGATGGTTTTTCTAGATCCATCAACGCCTTCATAAATAAGTTCTTTGGTGCTTGCTGGCACTTCAAGTGGAATTTCAAATCCTTCAGAAGGATTAACCTTATACTTTAAAAGAACGTTTTCTTTTGAGTCTAAAACCTTAATTAAGGTGCTTGGTTGAGAAGGAGCACCAGATTGAGCCAATAAAGAAATCGTAATGGTTTTGGTTCCTTTAAAATCAAAACCATCAGGGGCATTAATTTTTCGGAAAGTGCTTACGTTGTCAGGCAAAGAAATCACCTGCTGCTCTTCTTTGGAGCATGACGCTAGGGCTAATACCGCTAGTGTAGATAAAATTAAAGTGCGTTTCATAACTGTACTTTTTGTTTGTTAATAATCTGATCACATTGGTGGGAGCGATCTTAGTATGTTTTAATTACTACCTAATTAGAGGGCCACAAATGAACTATTATGCTTTCGCCTAATTGGGAGTACAATAGTATTATGGCCAGGTATTTTGTCAGCTAAAAGTTATGATGAACGGTAATTATTATAAGATAAATGACAAAATTCGGGTCTAAAACACTATAATTCTAGCATTTACAGCATGCATTACCTCGTAGGATTCTAAGGATACTTTTAATCTTTATAGAACAGACTGCTTAGGCCTTTCTACTTTAAAAGAACTATTCCTAGGCTTTACTTGTGGCCGGAACTATTCGTTCTTTTCATTATGGAAAAGGCAAGGAAAAAACTTTTCTCCCTTCATTTTGCCTTGATGCAAAACGAAGCAAAAGATCAAGGCTTACTAGCTTTTACTTGAATTTTACGTTCCGCTACCCTAAAATCCAGAAGGCCCGTCCGGTTACAAAAACCACCTAGCGATTATTCACCCGAAGCTTCCACGACTGACAGCACACTGAGTGGAATTGCAGTCCGAAGCATGAGGAATAAGCATGACGCGATGAAGGTGCTTGTTTGGCTTTGGTAGAAGGCCATCAGGCCTAGGAAGGTTCTAAATTTTTCGTTCTTCCATAATGAAAAGAACAAGAGAGAATTACTTATAAAACCCGCAATCATCAATATACTTCCACACTTTTTCGGGAAGCATAAAGCTCACGTTCTTGCCATTTTTAATCGCGTTTCTAATATCTGTAGAAGCCATTTGCATAATAGGGGCTTCTGTAATATTTACTTTAGGATGGTCCTTCAAATTGCCACCATCGGTAGCAATACGCGGATATACATACAAGCTGTAGTTCTCGAGCATCCACTCATAGTTTTGCCACTTATGAAAAGTTTCCAAATTATCCGCACCCATAATAAGTGCAAAGTCAATGTCAGGATATTTCTCGGCTGCATGGGCCAAGGTGAGAGCCGTATACGATGGCTGCGGTAAACCAAACTCCATATTGCTCACCTTCATGCGGTACTCTTGATCTACCGCAAGCTGTACCATATGCAGGCGCTGATAATCATCCAGCAGGGTGCTCTTCTTTTTATGCGGATTGTGCGGAGTCACTACAAACCAGATTTCTTCCAAATCAGTAAACTCAAGCATGTGCTGTGCAATCACACAATGCCCAATATGTATAGGGTTGAAGGTTCCGAAATACAGGCCTACTTTCTTTCGCATTACTTTGCAATAAATTCTCTGATTAGCTTCTCAGCGTTCACTTTGGCGGTCTCCAGATCTTTATTCAACAAGATTTTATCAAACCTATCCGAACGACCAATCTCCTTTCGGGCTTTTGCCAATCGCTGTCTTATCTTATCCTCGGTTTCAGTTTCTCTGGCACGCAGGCGTTTTTCCAATTCTTCAATACTTGGTGGCATTACAAATATGGATAAGGCTTGGTCGCCATAGAGGCTCTTGAGGTTTAGCCCCCCTACCACGTCCATATCAAAAATCACAATTTTTCCTTGCGCCCAAATCCTTTCCACTTCTGAGCGTAAGGTGCCATACATACTGCCCGAATACACCTCCTCCCACTCTATAAAATCTCCCGCCAATACACGCGCTTTAAAATCTTCTTCAGACAAGAAGTAATAATCTTTACCATCCTCTTCGTTACCTCTGGCTGGGCGGCTGGTTGCCGAAATGCTAAACTCCAAATTCAAACCTCTGGTCAATAAATGCCTAACGAGGGTAGTTTTGCCCGAACCGCTGGGTGCCGAAAAAATCACCAATTTTCCTTGATCCACTTATTCTTTTTTTAAAGGATGTTGAGCACTTGCTCTTTTATTTTTTCCAGCTCATCTTTCATATCCACCACCTGCTTTTGTATTTCAGCATGATTGGCTTTTGAGCCTAAGGTGTTTATCTCTCTACCCATCTCCTGGCTAATAAAACCCAGTTTTTTACCGATAGGCCCTCCCTTGTCTAGCAGCTCTATAAAGTAGTTGAGATGGCTGGTCAATCGAACTTTTTCTTCGGTTACGTCCAGCTTTTCTATGTAATAAATAATTTCCTGCTCATAGCGGTTCTCATCTGGCTTTTCAGCCAAATCAGCCAAACTACGGCTCAGCTTTTCGCGAATGCGGGTTACGCGCTCCTCTACAAAAGGATCAATAGATTCCAACTTTGTGCGAATCACCTCAACGCGCTCTTTCAAATCTACGCGCAGGGTATTCCCCTCGTCTTGCCTGAATTTATTCAAATGATCAACCGCCTCATTGATGGTAGCCGTTATCGCCTTCCATTCATCTTCGTCCACCTGGTCTTCGGCCGCTTGCATTACATCGGGCATACGCATTACGGCCGATAGTATATCGCCCTGCACACTATGAGCTTCACTTAGTTCCTTAAGCTGACGAATATATTCTGAAGCCAATTCCTGGTTAATTTTTGGCGCTTTTTCGGCTCCGGTCACCTCGCTGTAAAAACTTAAATCTGCCTTTCCTCGTACCAGCTTTTCAGCCATTATATGGCGTATATCGGCCTCTTTCTCTTTGTAGAAAAGCGGCACTCGGATATTCATATCCAGCTGTTTGCTATTAAGGCTTTTGATTTCGATGGTAATTTTTTTTGCAGGTAACTGCAGTGTGGCTTTACCAAAGCCCGTCATGGAATATAGGTGCGACATAGGCTGCAAAAATATAATTAACTAAGGTTCAATCGTGAATAAATTCAGGTTATGCAAAAAAGGGGAAATTGAAAATGAGCTATTGATTATTTTCTATAAATGACCGATCCCTTCTAGGTTTATTACTAAGCGGTGAAAGACCTTGGACGTTTCTTACCACTAATGCCCATTGAGGCAGTACCTCACATGGTTTATAAAAATCTCTTCGGTAACTCAATATAGAGAACTACCGAACAATATTGCCCTAAGGTATATCCGAAAAAATTTCCTTACATTCACAAGTCCAATAATCAAAATCTTAATTATCATGTTTAAACCACTCACCACTCACCACTCACCACTCACCACTCACCAATTAACCAAGAGCCTCAGAAAACTATCGCTGGTTGGTTGTCTGTTCATTTTTATCGGAGTGCTTCCTGCCCTCAATCACCTTTCTGCTCAGACTTGTACTTTCGTTAAAGATCGGCATGTTGTTAATTGCACCACAGGAATTGCAACCTTTCAAATTGCTAACTTTACCGGAAACCTAAATTCTATGACTACGCATTCCATCAATGGCTTTTCGGCTACCTTTACTGCCAACCTTAATGGTGTAACCAGCCCTGTATTAAGATCGGCCATTGTAAATGACAATGTCTTTACCAATACCTCTGCCGCCACCATGCACCAAATAAAACTGACCGACTGCCCTGAAGCTGTGTAGCGGGCAATAGTATAGAAAACCTAAGCTCGCACACCCCAAGCTCTACAGATAATATAAATGGAATCATGCTGATTGGAGGACCTTATGATGGACAAGTATCTGGAAACACCATTAGGCGTTTTGAAAACGGAATATACTGCGAAGGCAACTATGGAAATACCCAATTTGTGTGCAACACCATAGAAGACAATTACTACGGTATTTACTTTTATGGTGCCACAATTGGTGACCAAGGATTGCTTGGATGGACCGATATGAACAAGTGGGGGGGTAACATCATAAAAGATCTTGGGGGAACTGTTTCTTCTTCGATTGTTTGGAATTATTATCAAGTTGCCCCATACGTTCCAGTCAAAGCACTTACGCTAAATAATATTAATTTAACACCTTCTATTGTTCAAACAAACTGTGCCACCATATCAACGCCCCAAAAAAATACACCCACAAGGCACACGAATGAGGACAAGAAAGAGGGCCTAGATATATTCCCAAACCCCACTGTTAAAACTATTACGGTTAATGGAGGCACATCTAATATTGGTCAAATACTAAGCATTACCTCCGTAAACGGGCAGTTAATGCAGGAGAAAATCTTACAGAGTGAAACAACTCTATTTGATGTAAGCTCTTGGCCTACTGGCATCTATTTTATTAAGTGCGGAGACAAAACTGCTAAGTTTCTTAAACTTTAAAAGTTGCACAAACTTTGGATCATACCATTTATTATCATATGTTTTGGGAACGTCTTATGTTCCCAAAACTATGTTCAGGACTTTGATTTTAGCAAAACCAAATCTTGCAACAGTGGGTGGGCTACTATGGAAACACACTATAAGAAATGGTTTAGTCCACCTGCAATACCCCTTGACACTATATATGGTACTAAGGATTTAGCTTGGCACTATATTCCGTGCTTAAATTTTACATATGGATTTGATTCAGTATTTAAATCAAACGGAAATTGTTTTGAACGCTATGACTTTCTTGGAGAACCTAAAGCTGGTTTTCAATACCCATCAATATCTGTTGTTGACAGTTTTGTAGATAATAGGCTTATTTATTATTGGGATTGCATTAGCAATCAAGTTCAATCTGGAAACTACGGTGCAACGCACACACGTGGCCGTGGCTTTGCAGAAACCATGTTACGTGATACTTTAAAAGCTGGAAAGGAATATGTCATAGAGTTTTATACTATGAGGTTTGCTCCACAAAATTATTTCGCTATAGATAAGCTTGGAGCCTATGCCAGTGCTGATACTTTTCGGCATTTTGATTATAAAAAACAAAACATTTTTCCCCAAGTTGAAGCTAATAGTCACTTGTACGATGATAGGAATTGGATTCGAATCATAGGAAGCTTTACAGCTCAAGGCAATGAACGCTTTTTAACCATTGGCAACTTTACACCCGATAAACAGACTGTTAAAAATTGGCTTTCTGTTGATACCTTCTCCGATAATCACTTCTATCAAGGGTTATATCACATCGATGCAGTTTCACTATATCTCTACACCGATACTTTATTTAAGGTAACCCTACCGCCTGATACCACCTTGTGCGTGGGTGAGGAACTGGAGCTATATGCTATGCATGATGATGGCTTTAAGCTGGAGGATAGCGTCAAAACCTTTTTGTGGAGCACCGGCAGTACCGATAGCAGCATTATTGTAAATACACCCGGCTTGTATTGGGTAAAGGTGGAGTACAACCATCGCTTTTGGGATAGCGACACCATGTACATAGAGCCACAGGTAAGCCCATATACAAGCGGTTTGCCCACCTACAAAGAGGGTTGCCAAGGTGATGCTATAACACTCAATGCCAATCCGGATATTGAGAGAATTCTGCTCTGGAACACAGGCCTGGTAGCCAATCAGATTACCGCCCGAGATAGCGGATATTATTGGCTTTCGGCTATTTCGGTTTGCGATACGGTAATAGACTCTGTACTAGTAAACTTGATAGATTGCGATACCCTCGCACCACCTTTGCCCGTTTATATTCCTAATGCCTTTAGCCCAAATGGCGATGGGCTAAATGATTTTTGGGAAATTGCCAACCTACCCGAAAAAAATGAAGTAATCGTATGGAACCGTTGGGGGCAAGTTATGTTCAATAAAAAAGGCTATCAAAACAACTGGGACGGAATCGATACCAAAGGCAACAAACTACCACTAGGCATCTACGTGTACAAAGTAATATACTGGGAACATCCGGGCATTCAGCGCATACAGCAAGGGTGGGTTACTATCTTGGAGTGAAAATGTAATATTTTCTATTGAATACAAACTGGCTTTTGGCTTCTGAATTCTGCCGTACGTGGTCTGCGGTCTATCGACTATGTCACTTCCTCTTATAAAACGAAACCAGATACACCCCACTGAAAATCATCGCTGCCGAAACTACTACCACCATTCCTAGGGTATCGGTTCCTAATACTATGGCCGAAGCCGCGGCAATCAAGGGTTGTAGATAAATATAAAAACTTACCGTTGTACTGGTCAAAGTCTTTAATGCAAATACATTAAACAAATAAGCCATGTAAGTAGTACCAATTACCACAAAAGCCATTTTGAGATGTGCATGGGTTGGCAGTTCCATAAAATCTACTGCTATAAACTGATTGAACCCAAAAGGCAACACGATAAACAAGCCGTACAGAAAGACCCACTTTATAACAGTAATAGCCTTGTACTTGCTCATAAGCGGCTTTACCAGCACTAGGTACAAACCATAAGAAGCCGCATTTAGGAATACCAGCAAATTGCCCAGCGATTTATCCGAACTAAAAATATCCAGCTCCATTCCGCCTCTGGTAATAAGAAACAAAGCGCCTGAAATTCCCAATACTATTCCAAATATTCGATTCAATTTCAACCGCTCTTTTAAGAGAACAGAAGACAACACCAAAACCAAAATTGGATTGACCGTCATCATCACAGCAGCATTGATGGGCGTGGTAATATTCAGCCCTTCAAAAAACAAAAGTTGATTGGCCGCTACACCAAATACCCCGCATATGGCCAGCCGAAGTTGGTCTTTCAGCGCTATTTTTTCACACGTCATAAAGCTGGCGGTAATCCAAAAAAGGACGGTAGCGGCTGAAACGCGCAGTAGAATAAAGCCCCGAGGCAAAATAAATTCGGGCATCACATCTTTGGCTATGGAATAATTGAGTCCATAAATAATAGCCACCGAAAGGAGGGCTAAATGCGCAATGATTTTTTTGCTGAAAAAGGTTGTCAAGCTGCTTTTTATTTGGCTGCAAATGACGGTATTTCAAAAAACACTTAATAACAAATCCCTCAATCTATCTGTTGAGTTTTCAAATCCTTTTCGCAACAATCTGGCTACTTGAATTTTTACCTTAGCCCATTCTAAATTGTAAATTCCGTCAAAACCATGTCTCATAAAGATTTAAAGTTCAACTCCCTTACCATTCACGGTGGCCAAAAACCTGATGAGGCCTATGGCTCGGTGATACCTCCTATATACCAAACCTCTACCTATACACAAGCAGCACCTGGCGAGCATAAGGGCTATGAATATTCCCGATCAGGAAATCCAACCCGTACTGCTCTCGAAGATAGCATTGCCTCTATCGAAAATGGAAAACATGGGATGGCCTTTGGTAGCGGCCTGGCCGCGATAGACTGCATTTTGAAACTTCTTAAATCTGGTGATGAAGTAATTTCAAGCAATGACTTATACGGAGGTTCGTATCGGATTTTTACCAAAATATTTGAACCATTAGGAATCAAGTTTCACTTTGTACCGATGACAAATATCGAAGCTGTAAAGGCTCGTATCAATGAAAACACCAAACTCATATGGGTGGAAACTCCAACCAACCCAATGATGAATATTATAGACATTAAAGCTATGGCGGCTGTGGCCAAATCAGCAGGTGCACTGCTGGCGGTAGACAATACTTTTGCAACCCCCTACTTGCAGCAGCCTCTTAATTTGGGCGCTGACATAGTGATGCACAGTGCCACCAAATACCTAGGCGGCCACTCAGACGTGGTAATGGGATTGCTGGCGGTAAAGGATCAAGAAATTGCAGAGCGTCTTTATTTTATTCAAAAATCCAGCGGAGCCATTTGCGGGCCTATGGATGCCTTCTTGGTATTGAGAGGCATTAAAACTTTGGCCGTGCGTATGCAGCGCCATTGCGAAAATGGCCGTGAACTGGCGTATTTTCTTAGGAATCACCCCAAGGTTGCTAAAGTTTTTTGGCCAGGATTTGAAGATCATCCAAACCACAATATTGCCAAATCGCAAATGGCTGACTTTGGTGGCATGATGTCTTTCACGCTTGCTTCAGGCAACTTTGAAGACACCATAAAAGTGGTTTCATCTTTTAAGCTTATTACCCTAGGCGAATCGTTGGGCGGAGTAGAATCTCTTGCAGGCCACCCAGCAAGTATGTCGCATGGCTCTATACCAAAAATGGAAAGAGAAAAGACCGGCATTGTAGATTCTTTGATTCGCCTAAGCGTAGGTATAGAAGATGTAGAAGACCTAAAAGCCGACTTACACCAAGCTTTGAACACCATCTAAAAAATATCATTATGACCTTATTTTACATTACCGGTACCAGTAGCGGAATAGGCCGTGATTTAGCTCAACTTGCATTACAATTGGGCCATATGGTGATAGGCCTTAGCCGAAGCAATTCTTTGGAACATCCAAATTTTAAACACCTACCATTTGATTTGGCCAAAAGCGAAAAGCTTTATGATTTTGAATTTAATTTTAAAAGCGATTATTCTAAAATTGTGCTGATAAACAATGCCGGCTGGCTGGGTGAGGTAAAACCTTTCGGCAAAATGGATGCAAAGAATTTTGAACGCTCCTTGGCGGTAAATACTCTGGCTCCGGCCATACTTTCCAACCTTTTTATCAAACAAAGCGAAGAGCTAGAAACTGAAAAAATAATTGTCAATATTTCATCAGGTGCGGCCAACTATGCCATCCCGAGCTGGAGTAGCTACTGCGCTAGCAAGGCCGCTTTGGATATGATGACAAAAGCAATAAATGTTGATCACCCCGAAATCCATTGCTGGGCCATTGCTCCCGGGGTGGTAGATACGGCTATGCAAGCCGAAATAAGAGCAACAGACTCCAATGATTTTCCGGATAGGCAGCGATTTATAGATTTTAAAAATCAAGGCGATTTGACTGAACCCACCCTTGTAGCTAGCAAAATCATGAGCTTTATAGAAAATCCAAATACTGCGCCTGATTCTGTATTTTCGCTACGAAATCATTAATCCTTGTTTCTAATGAAAAATCGTATCGGTACCCTTATAGCCTGTATGGCTTTGGTCTTTGTTTCTTGTAAAAAAGAAAATGTATCCACCATTTATGAGCCATCAGCTTATGAATCGCTATTGGAGGGTAACTGGAATTTAGATGCAGTATCGTATGACGCTACCAACCCAATTATACCGCTACCCATTAAGGGCGAGGCCGGAAATGTAAATGGCACCTTAAAACTTACCTTAAACCCCAATCAAGGTGTTTTTGACTTCTCTTTTACCGTAGATGCTTTGGGAGCACCCCTTCCTATTAATCAAAAAATAGAAGGCAGCTGGACGGTGGTTAATAATGATTCGCAAATAAACCTGGTAGATAATGCTACAGGCGAAACCCTAGAAATGGTGGTGCTTGTTAATCAAGAGAAAAAGCAAAAATTTGAAACAGTTTACACTACAACTATTCAAGGTTTTAGCTTAGATGTTAATTTGATTTTAGAATTTTCACGCCCCTAAAGATTTAAAAGAAATCTTGCTGCAAATCGCAAAAAGCCTCGGCCAAAAATGATTGAAAAACTAAGGCGCTTTTTCCAATTAAAACTTGGTGTAAGTCAAAACCAACATACGGTAGAGCAACTTAACCATCGTTTTGATTTTTTGGCCGCTTATATGAATCTTACCTGGCCCAGCCGCCTTGAGGTGGACAAAGAGCTTATGGCCTCTGCACTAGAAAAACTAAAGGTCGATCAGCAAATTGAATCCTTTAATACGACTATTCACAAAAACGATTTGATGTTTGCCAATAGCGTATATGGTCATCGCCACGATCATGAAAAAGCCATATTTTCATATTTCACAATTGGGATTAGGAACCTCCGAAACCTGCAAAAAATAGCCGCAGCAAACAATCTTAAGCCATTAAGTATTCTTGACTTTGGCTCAGGCTATGGCCGAGTGTCACGGTTTTTTCCGAAAATATTTCCGCATGCTGAAATTACTGTATCAGAAGTAAAGAGCCAGTGCCTCGATTTTCAAAAAGAAGCTTTTGGATACAAAACCGTATTTCATGGGCAAGACCCAAAAAGCTTTAAG
Organism: Bacteroidia bacterium; assembly: GCA_030427785.1. Taxonomy (GTDB): domain Bacteria; phylum Bacteroidota; class Bacteroidia; order Flavobacteriales; family Schleiferiaceae; genus Owenweeksia. Next base: position 15,703 of record JAUICR010000053.1, read on the forward strand.
GCAGAACGCTATGATTTGATTTTTGCACTATCAGTTTTTACGCATTTACCACAATCTACCTTCGAAGGTTGGTTAAAGGTTCTTATTGATTCTTTGAACCCTGGCGGTGGACTGGTTTTCACCTTTAATGATGTAAATGACGAAAAGCATAAACACATTCCTGTGGCTCCATTCACATATAAGCTAGTATCTGAAGACAGCACCTTTTCTTTTGTTTCTGATAGTATAAAAGATAATCAAGACTATGGATCTACCTTCGTAAGCCGGGAATACTTGGAAAGCCTACTACCTCCAAAACTGGTAGACCATCGCTTTCTTGACAAAGAATTAGCACCTCAACAAGAAGCCCTATTGGTAATTAAAAAATAAAATGATCAGACTTTAGATATTTGCACCGCAAAATCATCAAAGCATAAACAGCCCAATGGGCTTATATACAGCAAACATGGACAGCAAACTAAAAAGACTAGGAGAGAAAATAGCTGAAGCCCAACTAGGGGGAGGCGAAAAAAGAATAGAAAGCCAACATGCAAAAGGAAAGTTGACCGCCCGCGAGCGTATCCACTTTTTGATGGACGAAGGCAGTTTTGAAGAAATAGGCATGCTGGTTACCCACCGTAGTACCGAGTTTGGTTTAGACAAACAAAAGGTTTTGGGCGATGGTGTAGTTACTGGCTACGGTACTGTAAATGGCCGCCTTACCTATGTTTTTGCTCAGGATTTTACCGTGCTTGGTGGTTCGTTGGCTGAAGCCCATGCCGAAAAAATTTGCAAAGTGATGGATCTTGCCATGAAAAATGGCGCGCCAATTATTGGGCTCAATGATTCGGGTGGTGCGCGTATTCAAGAGGGTGTAGTTTCATTGGGCGGCTATGCCGATATCTTTTACCGCAATACTTTGAGCAGTGGCGTTATTCCACAACTATCAGCTATCATGGGGCCATGCGCTGGTGGCGCAGTATACTCTCCAGCTCTTACCGATTTTATCGGGATGGTAGAAAATACCAGTTATATGTTTGTTACCGGACCCAATGTGGTAAAAACTGTAACGCATGAAGAGGTAACTTCTGAAGAACTAGGCGGGGCTTCCGCCCATGCTACCAAATCTGGGGTTACACATTTTACTTTCGAAAACGAGATTGCCTGTATCAATGGTTTCAAAAAACTATTGAGCTATATCCCGCAAAACTGTGAAGAAGATGCTCCGGCCCTTCCTTACGATTCGGCCGATGAAAGCCGTCCTGGACTTAATGATATTATACCTGCTAATCCCAATCAACCCTACGATATCCGTGAGGTGATAGATGGCACCGTAGATACCGATAGCTTCTTTGAGGTACATAAAGATTTTGCTCAAAATATTGTAGTAGGTTTTGCTCGCCTTGGCGGAAAATCTATTGGTATAGTAGCCAACCAGCCGGCTTACCTAGCTGGCGTTTTAGATATTGACAGTAGCACCAAAGCCGGACGTTTTGTTCGCTTTTGTGATGCCTTCAATATTCCTCTTTTGGTATTTGAAGATGTTCCGGGATTCTTACCAGGAACCGACCAAGAATGGAATGCGATTATTACCAATGGCGCCAAATTGCTCTACGCTTTTAGCGAAGCTACCGTACCGCGTATTACTGTAATTACCCGAAAAGCCTATGGTGGCGCCTATGATGTAATGAACTCCAAGCACATTGGTGCCGATATGAATTATGCATGGCCTACAGCTGAGATTGCTGTAATGGGTGCCAAAGGGGCGGCAGAGATTATCTTTAAGAATGAGATTAAAAGTGCCGATGACCCAGCAGCCAAATTAGCTGAGAAAGAAGCTGAATACGCCCACATATTTGCAAACCCATATCGTGCAGCAGCCCGTGGTTATGTTGACCAAGTAATTCGCCCCGACCAAACTCGCGAGAAGCTAATCAAAGCTTTTAAGATGCTCGAAAATAAAGCAGTGACATTGCCAAAGAAGAAGCACGGGAATATTCC
>JAUICR010000054.1 GCA_030427785.1 Bacteroidia bacterium
TTTCAAATACATACTCAGCGTTCAGCCATTTTACCCAGTTTACCAAGCAGATTTTAGTGAAGGTAAAAAGGAAGCAAAACAAGGCTGGCTTATAATACCAGAAGGCTTGTACAAAATTGGACACGAGGGCGATAGTTTTTGTTTTGACAATGAAGAAAGTCGCCACCAAGTGTATCTAGCTCCATTTTCTATTTCTAAAAATCTAGTAACCAATGGCGATTGGCTGGAGTTTATGAATAGTGGAGGTTATGCCCATTTTGAACACTGGCATGCCGAAGGCTGGGATTGGGTACAACATAATAAGGTAAACGCTCCTGCCTATTGGCACAAAGTGGATAATGAATGGATGCAATTTACCCTAAGTGGATTGCGAAGGTTAAAGCCGGATGAACCAGTTGTTCACATTTCGTATTATGAAGCTTTTGCCTATGCGGAGTGGAAAGGTAAGCGGCTACCTACTGAGCAAGAATGGGAAGTAGCTTCAAAACAATTTGAGTGGGGGCAGCGCTGGGAATGGACAAACTCGGCCTACCTACCCTATCCGGGCTTTAGCAAACCTGCGGGTGCTGTAGGCGAATACAACGGAAAATTTATGGTAAATCAGATGGTGCTGCGAGGCGCTTCTATTGCTACTTCGCCTGGTCATAGCCGCGACACTTATCGTAACTTTTTTCACCCAAACTTGCGCTGGCAATTTACAGGGCTACGACTGGCCTCAGATTAAGCTTTTTATAAAAAAACAAAGATGACTAAAGACATTAGCACTGCCCAACTTCAATTTGCAAAGGATGTAGAGAACGGATTATCGGCCTCTCAAAAATATTTGTCTTCAAAATACTTTTATGATGCCGTTGGCGATAAGCTCTTCCAGCAAATAATGGAGCTTCCAGAGTATTACCTCACAAGATGCGAATTTGAAATATTTGAACAGCATAAAGATGATATTCTTCAAAAAATAAAAACAGAAGGCAAATTCAACCTAGTAGAATTAGGCGCTGGTGATGGTTATAAAACCAAAATTTTGCTCGAGCATTTTATAAATAAGCAAGCTCATTTTGAATATGTACCTGTAGATATTTCGCATCAAGTATTAAAAGAACTGGAGGCGGGATTAAAAGCTGAGTTTCCCAACCTTAAGGTAAAAGCGCTGAATCACGAATATTTTAAAGCGCTAAAGGAGCTAAACAAGATGGATGCTACGCCTAAGGTGATCCTGTTTTTGGGGAGCAACATTGGCAACTTTACACCGGCTACGGCCCAAAGTTTTTTTAAAGAATTATGTGAGGTGATGAACAAAGGCGATAAGCTTTTAATAGGCATTGACCTCAAGAAAAACCCTAAAACTATACTTAAAGCTTACAATGATGAAGCTGGCATAACGCGGGCATTCAATCTCAATTTACTGGAAAGGATGAATCGCGAATTGGGAGCCAACTTTGACCTCAACAATTGGGATCACTTTCCTACCTACGATCCTTTTAGTGGCGAATGTCGCAGCTATTTGATGAGTACTATTGACCAGGATGTGCATTTTGAAATATTAAATAAAACCTTTCACTTCAAAAATAGTGAGCCCATCCACATGGAAATTTCTAGAAAATACAGTCTGGATGAAGTGGAAACGCTAGCTAAAAATTGCAACTTCACAGTAAGAAAGCATTTCATGGATAGTCGTGGATATTTTGTGGATAGCCTTTGGGAAAAGTCCTAAAACAATCTAGGATTCAAATAGCTCTTTGCTTTATATCTTCGCCCCCATGAGCAAAGTCCTTCATTACATAATGCACATCCCAAAAACTGCTGGGATGACCCTGCAAACTTTGGTGCGCAGCCACTATAAAGAACCCGAAGAACTTGCTATGGCCTATGGAACTTATTCCAAAGAAAATGGCTTTGAGGACAGCGGCAAATTACAAGTGGTAATGGGGCACTTTCGCTTTGGTTACCATAAGTTTAATGAGCGAAAAGCAGAGTATTCTGCATTCCTGAGAAACCCAATCGATCATTTGATTTCCAACTTTAACTTCACCTTTGATTTTCCTGAAAAGTACCCTAACCTATTAGGGACTAACAAGGACATAATCACCTTTGCAAATGGGCCTTATGGTTATAATTTTCAAACTCGTTTTGTATCAGGAATAGACGATATAAAGGGGCGTGAAGAGGAAGTGTTGGAAATTGCGAAGTCCAACCTAAAGAATCATTTTGCCTGCATAGGTTTTACCGAAGATTTTGACACCTCACTGTACATGCTTGCTCAGCATTTAGGTTGGTCTAAATTTTATTATCAGACCAAGAATCGTGGCAAAACAAGAGCTAAACAGGACAGACCTACTGCCGAAATAACTAAAAAACTTAAGGAGATTAATCGCTACGATGAGGACCTCTATCAATTTGCTCAAGAGCTTTATCAGCAGCAGAAAAAGCTATATCCGAGCATCGACCAAAAAGTTAAGATGTTCCAATTAAAGAATAAGTGGTTTTGGAAATTCAATCCAACTTATACTAAACTAAAAGTACTGCTAGGATTGGCTAACAAGTGACTCCTTTTTAGGTGAACTAAACAGCGAAAAAAGCAAACTAAGCAGTACCACAATAGCACAACCAATTACGTTGTACCACAAATACTCTATCTCATATTGCATGAAGAATTGGATTTCGTATACTCTTCCAAAGTGAATCATGAGTACAATCGCCTCAGCAATTAATGCACTCCAAAACACAGCATTTCCTTTTACCTTTTTTATAAAAAAGGCCACTATAAAAATACCCAATATAGTTCCGTAAAACAGGGAACCTAATACGTTTACCATTTCTATGAGATTATCGAAAAGACGAGCTACTAAAGCGAAGCTAATAGCAATACAACCCCAGGCTACCGTTAGTAGTTTTGAAATTAGGACCTGTTGTTTTTCGTTGGCTTCTTTATTAAATAATCGTCTATAAAAATCAACCGATGTGGTGGTGGCTAAGGCATTCAGTTCACCAGAGGTGGAAGACATAGCTGCAGAAAAAATCAAAGCTATTATGAGCCCTACAATCCCAATAGGCAAATAATCCATTACCCAAGTAAGAAAAACATAGTTAGTGTCTTTCACCTTAAAATCCGGATCTGCTTTCTTGAGCAAATCCTTCATCTCGCCACGTATACTAAGATCTTCAGCTACTGCCGCTTGAAACTTGGCTTTTGCTGCTACTGCTCCATCTTCATTTCCTTCGTCTACGGATTTTGTATAAGATTCTCTTGCCGATTGCAATTCCAAATAATGCGCATCATATTTCGATTCTATCTGGCCTAGTTCCTCTTTATACTCAGTTTCTCTCACATTCTCTACAGCCGCCTGATTGAAAAATACCGGTGGCTTTACATATAGATAAAAGACAAAAACCAACACCCCGGTAAATAGAATAAAAAGCTGCATCGGGATTTTGATAATGGCATTAAACATTAAGCCCAGTCTGCTCTCCTTAATGTTTTTACCTGTTAGGTATCGCTGCACCTGACTTTGGTCGGTCCCAAAATATGATAACGCCAAAAACAAACCTCCTGTAAGTCCACTCCACACCGTATATCGCTCGTTTAGATTGGTATCAAAATCTAGAATTTCTAACCTCCCAACCGAACCGGCCAAATCCATAGCTGAGCTAAAATTGGTAAACGAACCAATATGCCATAAGAGAATTCCAAAAGCCAAGGCCATGCCCAGCATGATGACTCCCATTTGCCACTTTTGAGTAAGACTCACCGCTTTAGTACCACCGCTTACAGTGTAAATAATCACCAGGACGCCAACAAAAATATTAGTGAAATTGAGGTTCCAACCTAAAAGAGTAGAAAGAATAATGGCCGGAGCAAAAATGGTAAGGCCTGCGGCTAAACCCCGTTGCACTAAAAATAAAAAAGCCGCAAGTAATCTGGTTTTTAGGTCAAACCTATTTTCCAAATACTCATAAGCGGTGTACACTTTGAGCTTATAGTAAATAGGGATTATAAATGCCGAGATAATAATAAGTGCCAGCGGCAATCCAAAGTAAAACTGGACAAAGCGCAAGCCGCTTTCATAACCTAATCCTGGAGCACTCAAAAAGGTTATGGCACTGGCCTGGGTTGCCATCACAGATAAACCAATGGTAAACCAGTTCATGGAGTTTCCACCGCGCAAATAATCATTTACAGTTTGATTTTGGCGGGTTTTCCATACCCCAAATCCTACTATGGTAAATAGCGTTCCGAAAAGAACTATCCAATCAAGTGTAGCCATTAAGAGTAACTGTTAGTTATAAAGAAATACAAAACCAGCTGTAGGACCAATATTAGTAGAACCAGCAGGTACAACTGGCTCCAAGATTTGAAAACCTTTTTATTACTCATTACTAGATGTATTGGTATAGCTCAAAAGATTGGCTAACAAGCGATAGGCACCGGGAACTCCGGCAGGTAGTTCTCTAAAAAAAGAAATCCCTGTATACATAAAGGTTCCCTTGCCATAATTGGCAATTATCAAACCACCGGGTTGCATATCCTCTCCTTCATCATGCCAGCCAATAGGAGCTTCATAGTTCTGCTCAAAGTCACCTGCAAAGTACAAGCCTCTCTCCTGCACCCACCCGTCAAAATCAGCACTGGTAATTTTGTTGGGTTTAGAAAATATTCTGTGGTTGGGCAATAGAAAACTAACCTCAGCATCTTCTTCAGTCACCCTGTTTCTAGTCAATTTAAACGAATAAGGACCTAAGTCCTCGCTCAGTAAATCTCTGGAGGCCGTATTGTATTGCACGATATAATTTCCGCCATCCTCTACATATTTCATCAATTGAGCTTTTACGCTTGGAAGCCATTCGCAAGTATTGTAGGCGCGTATTCCTGCTACTATAGTTTTGTATTGGTTCAAATTTCCTGATCTGATCATTTTTTCGTCAAGCAAAACCACCTTGTACCCCATTTGCTCAATGGCCTCAGCCACCTCATCTCCGGCTCCTGGTATGTAACCTATCAAGTCACCTTCTTTTTTGAGATTAATAGTGGTAAGCGAAATACCCGCATCTTCCAATACCATACGCTGCTGAATATGTGGATAATCAATCAGCCTTAGGCTTTGCAACTCCTTACCGTCAACACTTATTTTTAAATAAGATTCTGAAACTCCATTTTTAGGTTTTACGGTAAACGCAATTGTATTTACTAAAGAAGATTCATCTTTTCCTCCTATCTCAAACTTGTTTTGTGAGAGTTTAAAACCCTTGGCCTCCAAATGTACTTCGGCCTGTATTGGCTCAAGAAAGTCAAAAGTAAAACTCACTTCCTGGGCTTCATTGTCAAGAAATAATAACTGTGAAGCCTCAGAATAAGCAGTAATATTAGGAACTACAAAAGCAGGCCTGATAATCTCTCCATCTACCCTATCCGAAAATTTATAGGTAACAGGAACTTTGGTGGTAATAATGTGATCGTCTATAGAAAGAGTAAGCTGTACCATTATCGATGGATCATTTTCGGGCTTACCTACCAATTCCTGATCTTCCACATCATATAGGTTTTGGTACGGCTGTATCAACCAATAAGGTTGTGAAATATCATCCGTTCCATTTTGATGAATTAGCTTTTGTTTGAGCAATTCGTTCATCATCAAACCTTCGTTTAGCTCAAAGCTTTCCTGGCCTACTTTGGCCGAAACTAAATTTATTTTTGCAGGTGAACGATTGATTAACTGCAGCTCTACCTCCTGCTTAGAACCTGGCTTCATAAAATTTTGTTGCACTACCGCTTCACCATGCCAGCCGCACACTGCCAAGATAATATCGTCCACTTTTTGGCGAAAGGACCTCCTCAAATCCTCGTCACTTATAGCCTCAGCCTGTTCTTTTAAATCCCATAATTTGGGTAAACTCCTGTATGGATAGGTGGCGTCATAGGTATCAATCAATACTTGAATTAGATGGTTGCCTTCGGTAAAACCATAGCGTTGCCACGATTGATAAATACCATCCAGAATATCAGCCTCTGCGGTATCACCAGCCAGGTACATCAAGTATTCTTTTTGTGACCCGCGATCTACTCTTACCCCAAAACCTTGGCTTTTGTGTTGAGTTCTGCTCAAGGAAGCCAGTTCGTTGGAGCTCATTCCGATGGCCGTATTATAACCTCCCACATCTAAAGAAACATAAGCGGGATCTTTGGCCGCTATGGTGTCTAACCCTTTATTCCACCATACGCTAGCATTCCAGTAAATTCTGGTGGTTTGCCAGGTATCTACATATTCAAGTTGCTCTGGAAAAGCCTCTGCATTTGCAGCCAGCTCAAACGCCTCTATGCCTAACATGGCCGAAGCTGTATGATGACCATGGCCGCCTCTACTATCCGGAGGAAACCTGGTAATGATTACATCGGGTCTGAAACTACGTATTACCCATACTACATCGGCCAGTATTTCTTCCTTACCCCACTTTTTGAAAGTTTCATTGGCATTTTTACTATAACCAAAATCCACTGCTCTTGTAAAAAATTGCTGCCCCCCGTCAATGCTTCTTGCCTGCATTAATTCTTGAGTACGCAGCACGCCAAGCTTAGCGCTCAACTCGGTTCCTATAAGGTTTTGGCCTCCATCTCCACGCGTAAGCGAAAGGTAAGCTGTGGTAGCTCCTACCTCATTGGCCATATAGCTTATCATCTTCGTATTTTCATCATCAGGGTGTGCCGCTAGGTACAAAACTCTTGTAGGGTTTTGCAGCTTATGCAACTCATGCACTACCAAGGAAGAAGGCCCTGATTGACCATAACTATTGAAAACAATAGTGGCTAAAAACAATAGAAAAAGAGGAAATCGTAAATTCATAAATATGTGGCTTTGGGCGCCAAAAGTAACAATACCCTTTCGTTTTAAAAGTAGGCTATCTTATTCAATAGAAACTATGAGTCAATCAAATATGTAAAGTACAAGACTTAGTTTTATTTTCTGTGAACTATCTTGGGCCCTCTTTAAAAAGTTACCCTATTTATGAAAAAATTGTTACTAGCCCTTTGCGGGTTTTTTGTTGTGCTTAGTGCCAATGCTCAAAATCCAGCGGCTTCCAATGAACCAATTTTACTCCTAAACCACACGCTAAATCTTCAATCCAACACGTTGGATGCATTGAATTATAGAAACAGTGAGGTGGTAAACGGCAAAATTTACCGAATTGTACAAGATGCTAATCTAAAGCTTCACACCCACTACAATGGACTTTATACGCTAGAGTATCTTCCAAAAAATGCTTTTTTAGTAAGCATTGAGGTAGAAAAAATTCAAAAAGTGATGAGTTTATTGCAAAGCCATCAAGCGGCTGTAGGAACTCTAAATCCTAGCTATAAATTATCCAAAAAGCTCTTCAATTCTGACATTCCGGATTGGGCTTGGCTAAATGATTCTGAAATCAAAGTTTGGCTAAACTATTATTCAGACCTAAATCATCAAGAGGTTCTTACTACACTTTCTAAATCGTATATCATATTGGACGAAAGTGCGAATGACCATTTGGTTTCCATTTCCATTTCGCCTGATAGGATTGATGAAATTTCTGCGCTTCCTTACGTAATGCACGTTCAGGAAATGGAAGAGCCTGGAAAGCCCGAAAACGACCGAGCAAGACCTAGCCATCGTGTAAATTACTTGCAAGCTAAATACCCAAACACACCCAACTATGATGGAAAGGGAATAGTAATAGGCCATGGAGATGACGGTGCGATTGATTTTCACTTAGACTTTACAGGTAGATTAACGGTAAACTCAGGGAGCTCAAATGGTGACCATGGAGACCATGTGGCAGGTACCATTTTTGGTGCAGGAAACCTTGACCCAGATGGAAAGGGAATGGCACCTGGTGCCGAAATCTACTATCAATCGTATAGCGGAAATCCAACTTCTCAAAATGGGAATTTAGGTGCCGCTGATTTTAATTACGTCAATCATAACGTTCGTATTACCTCATCATCGTATTCTAATGGTTGTAATGCAGGATATACCAACTATACTAGGGTAATGGATCAGGATGCCATCGACAATCCTAACTTAGTACATGTTTTCTCGGCTGGTAATAATGGAACTTCGGCTTGTAGTGGCTCCAATGATTATGGCGCTGGAAACGTGTGGGGAAATATTACAGGTGGTCATAAAATTGCCAAAAACGTAATTGCTACTGCCAACCTTACCTACAATGATGGCATTGCATCCTCTAGTAGCAGAGGCCCGGCCAGCGATGGTAGAATAAAGCCTGACCTTGGTGCTGTAGGAACTTCGGTATATAGTACTACAGATATCCCAAGTCCAAATTCTTATACGCGTAAGACCGGTACTTCAATGGCCTGCCCGGGTGTATCAGGTACCATGGCAACTCTGTATGAAGCTTATAAAACAACCTATAGTGTAGAACCGCACGGTGGGCTTATGAAAGCCATCACCATGAACACCTGTGACGACCTTGGTAATGAAGGACCAGATTTTAAGTACGGATTTGGAAGACTCAATGCGCGTAAAGCGGTTGAGCTAATTGAAGATGGAAATTTTTTAACCGATTCAATTTCTACCGGAACTAAAACCTTCCAAATAACACCTCCATCTTCAGGAACTGTAAAATCAGTAAAAATCATGCTCTACTGGCCTGATGCACCTGCATCTACCATAGCGGCCAGAGCCCTTGTAAATGACTTGGATATGGAAGTAACACTAGGTGGAACTACCTACCAGCCTTATGTATTAGACCCACGTCCTAATCCTGTTACCTTGAATCTTCCTGCGGTACCAGCACGTGATAGCTTAAACAATGTAGAGCAGATAGTTATTCAAAATCCTGCAAGTGGAACTATTAGCGTGTCTGTAGATGCCTTCAATGTTCCATCAGCCAATCAGAAGTTTTTCATTGTATACTATTTTGAAATGGACGAAATCACAATAACCTACCCTGCTGGTGGCGAGGGATTTAGCCCGGGAAACTTTGACTATATCCGATGGGATGCACCTGATGGTACTGGCTCTTTTGTAATAGATTACAGTACAGACAATGGTACTACATGGACTACCCTTAATTCAAATATTCCATCTACTACACGACTATACTTTTGGGGTAGTGTACCAAATATTATTACCGATCAAGCATTGGTACGAGTAAGTAGAGGTACTGTAAGTGGCCAAAGCCCAGGTAACTTTTCAATACTTGGACAAGTGCAAAATCTGGCTGTAGCTAGTTCATGCCCTGATTCGCTTCAATTAGTTTGGGATTCTGTTTCGGGAGCCACAGGATATGTAATTTATAAAATGGGCCCTAAGTACATGGATTCCATTTTTTACAGCACTACCCATAGTGTCATCTTGCCAAAAAACAACTTAAATGTAGAAGAATGGTACAGTGTGGCAGCCAAGTATAATACGGGCGTAGCCAAACGTGCTATTGCTATAAAAAGACCTACAGGATTAGTAAACTGTATAATTACTAAGGATTTAGAACTATCTCAATTAAACTCTCCTGCAGCTGCTCCACCACAAGGGGCCTATACGGATTGCTTTAGTTATCCGCCCACACCTGTAGAAGTGAATATTACTAATGTAGGAGTAGATCCAGCCTGGAATATTACGGTAAATTATAAATTCAATAATGGGCTCACCGTTACTGAAATTATTTCGGATACCATTGTTCCCTCATCGGTGTACACGCACACATTTAGCGGAAGTGTTTCGCTAATTGGAGGAAATAATCTATTGCAAATTTGGTTGAGTTTTGCCCCTGACCAAAACGCCTACAACGATAGTATCAATCAACAAATTGATGTGCTTACCGGTACTAATAAGGTTATTGCTTTTACTGAAGATTTTGAATCCTTTAATAATTGTGGGACCGCCAATGACTGTGAAGTAACAGTTTGTCCACTTGTAAATGGCTGGGTAAATGTAACCAATGGAGTGGCTGATGATATTGATTGGAGAGTAGATAATGGAGGCACACCTAGCAACAACACAGGCCCATCATTAGATCATAATCCTGGAACCTCAGCTGGAAATTATTTATATCTAGAAGCATCTGGAGGTTGCGATAGTAATGTTGCCATGCTGCTTTCACCTTGTATCTTTCTTGACTCCACTCTAACCTCAAATGTGGTTGCTGAATTTTGGTATCACATGAACGGTACCGATATGGGTAAATTGAGCGTAGATGTGCTGGTGGATGATACTATTATACGCAATGTAATGACGCCTATAAAAGGTAACCAAGGAAATAGCTGGAAAAAAGCCTCCATCAGCCTGAATGCCTATTTGGGAAAATCAGTTGTAGTGAGATTGAGAGGAAAAACAGGAAATGGATTTTTGTCAGATATCGCAATAGACGATTTTAGTGTATTTGACCCAAGTGTATTGGCCCCAACGGCTAATTACTCTACAAGTGACACGGTGGGGTGTGTAGGAAGCACCGTGGTATTTACAGACTTAAGTTCGAGCAACGCCAGCAATTTCTTGTGGGACTTTGGCCAAGGAGCTAGCCCTGCTACTGCTACTGGTGCCGGACCTCATAATGTAACCTATAACAGCACCGGACAAAAAGTTACCAGCCTTGAAGCTTCTACAGCGGGTGGAACTAGCAAAAAGGTATTTAACATTGATATAGAAGAAACTCCGGTAGCAGATTATAATTACTCCACCATTCTGAACATTGCTTATTTCCAATCACAGGCACTTAACAACCCTACAAGTTATAGTTGGGATTTTGGTGATGGACAAACTTCTACCCAAGCAAGCCCACAGAACAACTACACCAATGCGGGATGGTACCAAGTAAGCCTTACTTGCACCAATGATTGTGGAACAGATGTATATAGCGATTCTGTATTTATTAGCTCTGGAGTTGGATTAAATGAAAATCATTTGGGGCAAATCACCCTGTTCCCCAATCCTACTGAGGGTAGCTTTACGATTGAATTGCCTTCAGCCTTAACAGGCAATGTTGATATCTCAATTTATTCGTTAATGGGGAAACTAGTTCGTAAATCAGAATTCACTTTAAATAAAGAAAGAAGTTATTCTTTTGATTTAAACCAATTGGCTGATGGAATCTATATCGTTTCTATCAAAACCAATGAAGGAACCAAGAATATAAGGTTGGTGAAGGATCATTAAATCCTTGATTTTAGTATTCATAAAAAAGGCCAGCGATTGCTGGCCTTTTTTGATTCTGTTCATTCATATTGTAACCTAAATTTCTCTTAACACCACTTCACAATTTTCATCCCCACCCCGAGTACATGTCACATTAATAAAGTGGTTTGTAGAAACTCGTATATCTAAAGAATCCCCTACCACTTGAGTGCTAATTACTTTTTGTTTAAAATCTTTTATAATTACCTCCACCCGCCCATCAGGACAAGGTGATGCAAAAACTCTAAAATCCGCATCCGGGCCAATGTGAAAGTAAAACGGTTGATCTGATGACCCGCAGTCAAAAGTTCTTATGATATCGTTTGCTGCAAAGTCGCTACTAGTCAAATACTCTGACTCATCAAATACAACTTCACTAGTATTTTTACAATCACAGGAAACAAAAGCAAATACGATAACTACAATTCCGAATTGATAAATTTTCATCACTACAGTTGTTGATTATTTATTATCCTAACACAATTCTTCAACGATTGTTTAAAGAACGAATCGCTAGCGATCGGATAATTATTAGCGCACAAGGCAATGCCAAACAATGATATTAGCATACCATCAATATTGTAACGATTAATTTATATACCCTTTTATTTTGAGCATATTATTCTTTCATGATTCTCCAAATCACATCTCCCCCATCATCGGTTACCAGCATTGACCCATCTTTTAAAACAAAAACTCCGACCGGGCGCCCATATACTTTTTCATCTTTTAGGTCAGAAATAAAACCTGTGAGGAAGTATTCCGGTTTGCCAGAAGGTTGGCCATTTTCAAAAGGGACAAACAGAACACAATAGCCATTTAGCGTTGTACGATTCCAGGAGCCATGTTGGCCAATGAAAACACCATTTTGGTATTTCTTAGGAAAAGCCTCTTTATCATAAAAAGCTAAGCCAAGTGAGGCAGTATGCGAGCCCACACCATAATCTGGGACAATAGCTTTTGGCAAATCTGTTGGCAAATCTTCTGCCCAACGTGGATCAACGTAATTACCAAAATAGGTATAGGGCCAACCGTAAAATCCTCCCTCTTGCACCGAGGTTATATAATCGGGAACTAGGTTATCGCCTAATGCGTCACGCTCATTTACTGCTGTCCACAGTTTTCCGTTTTCAGGATTCCAGTCCATACCAACAGGGTTTCGAAGTCCCCAGGCATAAACCTTTTCGCCTGTGCCGTCAGGGTTTATTTCCAAAATTCCTGCTCTACGGTTTTCTACTTCCATACCGTGCTCGCCTACATTACTAGCCGAACCTACTGTAACATAAATCTTTGAATTATCTGGGCTGGCCAATAGGTTTCGAGTCCAATGATTGTTATAACCACCCGCTGGTAAATCCGCTATTTTCTCTCCTCTACCCTGCAATGAAATATCTCCATTACTATAAAGAAAGCGTAAAATCGCATCTGTATTTGCTACATAAAACATATCGTTCATAAGTAACATTCCAAAGGGCTTATCCAGGTCGTCTTTGAAAATAAACGAAGTATCAGGCAAGCCGTCCTTATCTAAATCTCTAAAAAGACTAAGACGATCAGCCTTAGATTCTGAAACTACAATATCGCCATTTGGCAATTCATAAAGCCAGCGAGGTTGGTTCAAATCTTTTGCGAAAAGCGAAACTGTAAAACCCTTGGGTGCTTTGGGTGTTTGCCCATCTTCCCAACCTTGTACTGAACTAAAATTATAAACAGACTTAGTTGAAAAAGGCTCAGCTAACGAATCGGGGTTTACCTTGCCATATCCACGAGACGAATCCAATTTAGCTTCTGGCGTGAGCGCTTCGTCCCTATATATAAAAGTGGTATTGCAGGCAGAAAAAAGAAAAATGGAAACTAAGGCAAGAGCAAATTTCGACATGGTAGGCTGTTTTCTGTAAAAATAACAATGTAGAAATTTACTGACTAAAATTAATTGAGTTTTAGAAAGCCCTCTTATTCAGTAGCAACCTGAGACCCGACAGGTTTTTAAGGCAGTCTAAATAACCGTGTAAAGGCTTGCGCTAAGAAAAGAGCACTTACTCCTCAGCCCATATTGCTTCAAAACTATCTATTATATGAAACTCAATAGGGTATTTTGAACCATAATAATTTAGAATGTAACCTTCCTTTTCGCTCTCCATGGATTCAACCTTTATACCAACAGGAACGTAATTTATCCAATGAACAGAATTATCATGATTTAGTTGATACATCACCCTAGTGGCCTTTGTTGAGCTATCAAACAATTCTTCAACCTGATTGTAATGTGACGTCAAAATATATACACTGGCGTCTTCATTAAAAATAATGGAATCAGAGAAAATTTCTGCAGTTTTAGGTAGAATCAAATAGCTTCTATACTCTGCATCATTTAACACCATATAGCCTATATCTGAAGTATCCATTTCAATCTTTACTTCAGAAAACAAATCTGAAATCGAAACCAAATTCCCTTCTAATAATTGTCCATAACTGTTTACAGAAAAGAGTATGAGGCTAATTGATAGAATTTTTAAAAGTTTCATTTGATGGATAATTTTTTGGGTTATCAAATTGCTAGTGAACGACCCCGTCATGGCTTGATGTATTTATTATACACCGCGGATGAATGTCCAAACTCCTTATACTTTTTTGGTATTAACTCTGTAAAAAGATACTCCAACTCCGAAATCAGGTATCGGCTTTTACTAGTATCTGTATCATCATAATATTTGTAATCGTAAATAACAGCTTCAACGTCTGTCCCGTTCCTCTTAATTGTATAAATGACTGGATGCCCAGTGGTTTCAGCATAGAAAATACCTCCTCTACCTACATCACTAAAATATTCATTATGCACAATAAGCATCTTTATTCTGTATAAAGTAAGAGCGTTTAGTTGATTAGTAGGAATTGAAACGGATTTATAAATTGAATAATCTCCTTTGAATAACGAGTTCTTCCAAAAATATCCACCCAGAACTAGACTGTCAGAGTTTAAAACGTATCCTTTAAACTTAGGCCCTTGAGCACTTTGAAATTCAATCCTAACCTCAAAATCCAATTGAGCTGTAGATTCAATCGACCATATCATATTGAATACTAGTAAGAAGCAAACCTTAATAAATTTCATACTATTTATTTAATCAACCACCCTATCATCCTCGCCCTTCCTAATGATCAACAACCCAATCATAGTAAGCGCCCCATTAAGCAAGAGCAGTTCAAAACCAAACTCATAGCCAAACCACTCCACAGAATTATCCTTTATGATATAGCACAATACAGGTGAAATAATAGCCACTAAAGGCACCCATTTATCTTTTACTTGCCATTTGGTAAACAAACCAAAAGCATACAGCCCCAGTAGTGGCCCGTAGGTATAACCCGCAGCGGTAAAGAGCTCGGCTATTACGCTGTCATCATTTATTTGCCTAAAAATTAAAATGGCAATAAGCAGCACCACCGAAAAACCAATATGAACTTGTTTCCGAATTCTTTTTCCGTTTTCTGATTCCATCTTTTTCATGCCAATAATATCTACACAAAACGAAGTGGTAAGAGCCGTAAGTGCTGAGTCAGCACTGCTGTAGGCAGCGGCAATAAGTCCCACTATAAAGAAAATAGCCAGCGCTACTCCCAGATTTCCATTTAAGGCAACTGCCGCAAACAGTTCATCAGGTTTGCTAAACTCTATAGCATTGGCTCCGGCATAATCGTAAAGAAGTACACCAAGCGATAGAAATATCAAGTTGACAAAAACTAAGACAATACTCATCCAAAACATATTCTTTTGGGCATCACCCAGGTTTTTACAGCTAAGGTTTTTCTGCATCATATCCTGGTCTAAACCAGTCATTACGATAGTAATAAACATCCCGCTCAAAAACTGTTTCCAAAAGTGATTGGGACCACGCCAGTCTTCCCAAAAGAATATTTGTGACCTATCAGAATTACTAATAAACTCAACAATCCCGGTATCAGGATAGACATAGGGTTTTAAAAGAACTACGGCCACAATTACCGCAGCCAGCATAAAAGTGGTTTGCAGTGTATCGGTCCAAATAATGGTTTTAATACCACTACGAAATGTATACACCCAAATAAGTAAAATAGTAACTGCCACCGTTACCCAAAAGGGAACTCCTAAAGCTCTAAAAACGGCATAATCTAAAACCACAGCTACCAGATACAAACGGAAGGAAGCACCAATGATTCGTGAAATCAAAAAGAAAACCGAGCCTGTTTTATAAGAGCTTTCGCCAAAGCGCTGCTGCAAATACGTATAAATAGAGGTGAGCTGCAGACGGTAATAAAGCGGAAGCAGAATTTTGATAATCACTAAATAACCGGCCAAATAACCCAGCACCACTTGCATGTAGCTAAATTGGCTGGCCTCTACCCATCCGGGTACTGAAATAAAAGTAACACCACTTAATGAAGCGCCTATCATTCCGAAGGCTACGATGTACCAAGGGCTTTGTCTGTTCCCCAAAAAGAAGGAATCGTTATCATCCTTTCGGCCGGTGAGGTACGAAACACCTATCAGAAGCAAAAAATAAACAGCAACTATGCTGATGATTAAAATTGGGCTCATGCTTGTAATTTGAAACAAATAAAAACAAAATGAACTTCCATTGTGACCCGTCCCAAATTTCTTTTAAGCTAGCCATGGTGGATAAGCCGTTTTCGGGTCATACCCCTACTCTTTTAATTAGTAAAAATGGCATCTTTGCAAGCAAGCACACATCACTATTTCTGAATGAATTTTTCTAGCAAATACTTAGAGCGAGCGGTAGATGAAATTTCGAGCCTACCAGGTATTGGTCGTAAAACAGCCCTACGACTGGCTTTGCATTTGCTACGCTCAGAAACCGAAGAAGTGGGCGCCCTTGCATCCTCGCTTATCGCGCTAAAGGAACGGGTGAATCAATGCCATACTTGTGGCAATTTATCAGATCACACCATGTGTGAGATTTGTGCAAATCCTACTCGCAATAAAGAAATTATTTGTGTGGTAGAAGATATTAGAGATGTAATGGCCATCGAAAACACTGGGCAGTTTAAAGGTTTGTACCACGTGCTTGGCGGCATCATTAGCCCGATGGAAGGCGTGGGCCCGGCAGAATTGAACATTGAAAGTTTGATAAAACGTGTTAGCGAGCAACCACCTCTTGAAATTATTTTTGGCCTTAGCACCACTATGGAGGGCGAAACCACCACTTTTTACCTTTATAAAAAATTGGCGGCTTTTGACTTAAAACTATCCGCCATTGCCCGTGGTATAGCTGTGGGCGATCAACTGGAATATGCCGATGAAGTAACACTTGCTCGCAGCATCAGCAATAGAGTTCCCTACGAAAACTCTCTTTCTCAAAATCATAATTCTTGAGTTTGAAATTCGACTTTAAAGCACAATCACTGATTCTGTTTTTTGGCAGTTTGCTAATCAAGATTCCTTTGCTATTTGCCGGCTATGGCCGCGAAGAAGATGCTTGGGGACAAGCACTATACGCCAAGGTAGTGTGGGAAACAAAAATTTATGAAGTATCGCGCCTACCGGGCCACCCGCTTTATGAATTTCTACTAACTGGGCTTTGGCCTATCAATCATTCCTATTGGTTATTTAATGGTATCAGCGCATTGGCTACAAGTTTTTGTATTCTCTACTTTTTCAAAATCTGTAAAGAGTTAAAAATCCCCAATGCCTTTCTCTTGTCTGTGGGGTTTTCATTTATTCCTGTATTCTTTGTAGCCGGCACTTATACTATAGATTATAATGTAGGCTTGCTTTTCGTGCTGATTTCATTTTATCAATTAATCAAAGGAAACTGGATAGGCGCTGGTTTGCTTCTTGGAATAGCCACTGGAATTAGAATTTCACACCTAGGTTTTTTACTGCCTTGGGCCATCATTCTTTTTGCAAAAAATCAAAAACTGAAACCCATAATAATGATGGGAATAGCTTCCGGATTCATCAGCTTATTGAGCTTTACTCTTCCTCTGCTTACTTATGGCACTGGTTTTTTTGATTTTCACAAGCCGCCATTCCCAGGCTGGGCAAGCATTATATACAAGTTAAGCTTTGGCGTATGGGGAGTTCCTTTGCTTCTGTTTTTTGGAATTTTCAAAGTGAGTAAACTCAATTCCGGTTTCGACTTTTGGCAAGGAAAAACCCAGGAATCTGCTTTGCCAAAAGGATTTCTTTTGGCATTGATTATCATTTTCATCATGCAACTAATGGTA
>JAUICR010000055.1 GCA_030427785.1 Bacteroidia bacterium
GAACAAACCGATCCATGAGGTTTTTGAGAACTCTATAAAAGGATGTAAATCATTTTTAAAATGGTTGAAATCCGCAAAAGTTGACATTGACACTTGTCTGGTTTGTGCAGAGCACACCGGTATGTATGGCAATATCTTAGCGGCATTTTTAATAGAGAAGCAAGTCTCATTATGGCTAGAGATGTCTTATCGTATTATTCGTTCATCAGGCATACAGCGGGGTAAAACTGATAGAATAGACGCTCTGCGAATAGCACAATATGCGGCAAGGCATCAAGATCAAGCCCTGCTTTACAAGCCAAAAGAGGCTGTTGTTACGCAAATTTCTAACCTGTTAAAGCTTCGTGATAAGTTGATACGCACAAAAGCCAGCTTGGTGAGAGTTGTGAATGAATACAAGCATTTTGACAAGGAGACTTCACGTTTACTAGCCGCTAGCCAGGCTCGCAGCATAAAAGCCATGGAAAAAGATATTACCGAAATAGACAAAAAGATGAATACTTTGGTAAAAAGTGATGGGCGCTCCGCTAAGCTCTACAGGGAAGTTACATCTGTATCAGGGGTCGGAAAAATAACTGCACTATCATTAATTTGTTCTACCAACGGTTTTAGCAGCTTTGAAAACCCTAGGCAACTCGCCTGCTACTGCGGTGTAGTTCCTTTTGAACATACATCTGGCAAAAGCGTACAAGGAAGGCCAAGGGTGCACTTTATGGCTAATAAAAAGCTGAAACAGCTGTTGCACATGTGCGCCTTAACTGCCAGCAAGAACGACCCTGAATTACGCACTTACTACCAGCGTAAAGTGGATGAAGGAAAATCTAAAATGCTTGTTTTAAACAATATCAGGAATAAGATAGTGCATAGGATATGCGCTTGCGTCCGAGATGGACGTGTTTTTGAAAATAGATCGGCAGCATGAAAAAAAAACAATTTAACCTTGTTTATATCATAGTTATCGGAGGATATCAAATACGTGATTGTTGGCCTCTGCTAATGGAGGTGGATTATTTGTGAGCCGAAATGGAATCCAGCCTTTTCATAGATTCAAACACCAAAAAACTATCTTACCAAAACCAAAAAACCTCCTTGAATCAAATCAAGGAGGTTTAAAATAATATAGTGTGAGAAGAGGTTAATGTCCTGTCTCTACTTCACCTTCTTTAATAGGTACGTTTTGAGGAACGTAATCTTCCTCCATTCCTGGCTTAGAGTAATCGTAAGGCCAACGATGTACCGTTGGAAGCTCTCCTGGCCAGTTTCCATGTAGGTGTTCTACTGGAGCGGTCCATTCAAGTGTATTTGATTTCCATGGGTTCTGTTCAGATTTTCTTCCACGTACAGCTGAGTAAAAGAAATTGAACAAGAACAACACCTGAGCGATACCTCCCACGATGGCAAACACGCTAATCAAAACATTTATATCGGCCATATCATCAAACATTGGGAATGATGTATTGGTATAGTAACGTCTTGGTAAGCCCGCCATACCCATAAAGTGCATAGGGAAGAATACGCCATAAGCACACACAAAGGTTATCCAAAAGTGCATATAGCCCAAACTCTTAATCATCCTACGGCCATACATACGTGGGAACCAATGATACACCCCTGCAAACATTCCGAAAATAGCCGACAGCCCCATTACAATATGGAAGTGAGCTACTACGAAGTAGGTGTCGTGTACGTTAATATCTAATGCTGAATCTCCAAGTATAAGACCGGTAAGACCACCAGTTATAAAAGTAGATACCAAACCAATGGAGAATAACATAGCAGGCGTAAGGCGTAAATTACCTTTCCACAATGTAGTAATATAGTTAAAGGCTTTTACCGCAGACGGTATCGCAATAAGTAGTGTGGTGAAGGTAAACACCGATCCCAGGAAGGGGTTCATACCTGTCATAAACATATGGTGCCCCCATACTATAAAGGATAGAATTGCAATAGCCATAATAGAACCTACCATTGCGCGGTATCCAAAGATGGGTTTACGAGCATTGGTAGAAATTACCTCTGAGGTAATACCAAAGGCCGGTAAAATAATAATGTACACCTCAGGGTGCCCTAAGAACCAAAATAAGTGCTGAAACAAAATGGGACTACCACCTGCATTTGACAATAGCTCACCTGATACCATGATATCTGACAAGTAGAAACTTGTTCCGAAACTTCTATCAAAAATCAACAACAAAGCAGCAGAGAACAATACAGGGAAAGATAGAACACCTAGAATAGCTGTAACAAAGAAAGCCCAAATGGTAAGTGGCAATCTAGTCATAGACATTCCTTTTGTTCTTAAGTTCAATACCGTTACGATATAGTTCAATGAACCCAAAAGTGACGAAATAATAAAAATAGCCATACTTACTAGCCACAATGTCATTCCCATACCAGAGCCTGGCATAGCCTGTGGCAAAGCACTAAGTGGTGGATAAATAGTCCAACCCGCTGAAGCTGGTCCACTTTCTACAAATAGAGACATTACCATAACCACACTTGATAGGAAGAAGAACCAATACGACAACATGTTTAAGAAACCTGATGCCATATCACGCGCTCCAATTTGAAGCGGAATAAGTAAATTGGAAAAAGTTCCGCTCAGTCCGGCAGTAAGCACAAAGAATACCATGATGGTACCATGGATGGTAACAAGTGCCAAATAAATATCAGGAGTCATTACTCCATCAGCTCCCCATTTTCCTAATAATGTTTCTAGTATTGGCCATGATTTTTCGGGCCAGGCTAATTGCAATCTGAATAGCAATGACATAGTCACTCCTATTACTCCCATTACCATACCGGTTACCAGGAATTGCTTAGAGATCATCTTGTGATCTTCACTGAACACGTATTTATTCCAAAAAGTTACTTTGTGGTGATGATCGTGATCGTGCGATTCGTCATGTGAGGCCATATCCTTCAATATCTTTTAGTCAGCTAATTTTGAACTACAACATTTCTGCGAACGTCTTTTGCTCGCTCATCCATTTATCAAACTCTTCTTGAGTCTCTACTATTACTTTCATCTGCATATTGTAATGTGCAGCACCGCAAATTTTATTGCATAACAGTATGTAATCGTACTCATAAGGTTCTTCACCTTTTGCAGCTCTTATTTCATTAATGTTTTTCACCTTTTGTATTACATGCTCTTCTTTACGAATATCAGCGGTAGTAACTGTAGGCTTAAAGCTAAAATGCGTGCTGGTACCAGGTACACAGTTCATCTGTACTCTAAAGTGGGGTAGATAAGCAGAGTGAATCACATCTTGACTTCTAAACTTTAAAGTCACTGTTCTCCCTACTGGCAAATGCAATTCAGGCATTTGGGTTATTACGTCATCAAAAGACTTGGTATCATTAATATCAACACCTAAAGAATTGGTTCCTTCTATAAAGCGCACATTGGCATTTCCCAATTGGTTATCACTACCGGCATAGCGTGCCGTCCAGCCAAATTGCTTAGCAAAAACTTCAATCACCAAAGGCTCTTCATCCGAATGATCTGGATTCATCACATTACTCCAGGTAGTAAGACCGTAAATTATCAGACCTGCCAACACAACTGCAGGTACTATGGTCCATACAAACTCGAGGGTATTGTTATGCTCCATGTACACGGCCTTTTTGGCCTTATTACCACGATACTTGTACGTAAAGTAAAATAGAACAGGCTGTGTAATAAGAAAAACAATTACGATTAACCACATAGAAACATCCCATAGGTTATCGATTTGCACCCCATGTTCAGAAGCCGAAACAGGCAACAAAATATCGGAGTAGCTATACACCATCCAGAAGAAGGAGGCAACTAAGGCAACCCCGGCCAATACCATAAGAGTACCCTGTATATGGTTGTCTTTATCGGTTACATCATTAGGATCTGCTCCGCCTTTGATATCCGTAGATAATTCGAAAATTCTAACAATCTGCCCTAGAGCTACTACAGCTAAGATTGCGACTAGTATGATTAGAAAAGTATCCATTCGTTCCTTTCTATTTATATTTAAATATGATGATGCTTACTCTCCACAAACATCGGGTGATTTACTGACATAAGCGCTCTCTTGCTTAAAGCATTGAACACTACGAAAATAAATAGACCTGCAAATCCAAGGAAAGTTCCAATATGCGTCCAACCTAAACTCCACTCGCCACCTACGGTACCGGGTGTAATAAGTATAAATACGTCTAACCAATGACCAATTATCATGATAATACCAGCGGTAATTAGGAAACCATAGTTTCTCTTGCTATCTCGGCTCATCAAGATTAGAATTGGGAACACAAAGTTCATAATTACCATAGTGAAGAATAACCCTTTATACTCACCCCAGCGTGCCATATAATAAGTTACCTCTTCCGGTATATTTGAATACCAAATAAGCATAAACTGTGAGAACCATAGGTAAGTCCAGAATATAGAGAACGCAAACATGAATTTTCCTAAATCCTGAATATGACTATGATTAACCTCTGGCATGTAGCCTTTGTTTTTAAGGTAAATTGTAATTAAAGTCATTACTGTAAGGGCACTTACAAACATACCTGCGAAAATATACCATCCAAACAAGGTACT
Organism: Bacteroidia bacterium; assembly: GCA_030427785.1. Lineage (GTDB taxonomy): Bacteria > Bacteroidota > Bacteroidia > Flavobacteriales > Schleiferiaceae > Owenweeksia. Next base: position 4,583 of record JAUICR010000055.1, read on the forward strand.
GAACCAGTGAGTATCAATACTCATAATCCAATCCCATGCACTTGTAGAAGACGTTACTGCAAAGAACACCAAGAATCCAGCTGAGATATTTCTCATCCTTTTCCAGGTAGCTGCAGGGTCTGCTCCATTATCTAAGCTCAGGCTCATTTTGCGAAGTATCATTGCTCCACCTACCCATCCCAAGAAATACACAAGGGTACGAATCATGAAAAAAGGATTGTTCAAATAGGCTTGCTTACCCGCAATGATAGCATCGTAATGCACATTACCCTCTTCCATAATACCTTCGGCCATCCAGTGCCACAGGTGATTTCCACCCATATGCATCATTCCTGCCGCTATAATTAGCACCATAATGGTAAGTGGTATCCATAAGAAGCTTGACATGGCTTCCATTACTCTTAATACAACCACACTCCATCCTACTTGGGCAGCATATTGTACCGCCATAAAGAACAATGCTCCTAAGGCTAAGGAAAGGAAGAAAAAATTGTTTACTAATAAATTAGCCCAAGGCTTATTCTCTTGCTGATGATGAATCTTTTCAGCAGGAGTCTGGATTGCCTGAGTAATATCAAAGTGATTATGCTCAGGAGTAGCCCTTGAAGCTGTTTTATGATAAGTACGGTTAGGCGCCTCTACATGATGTGTTGCTCCTTCAGCATGTTTTTCTCCATGCTCAGCAGTTGCTTCAGTTTGATGCTCGCCATGCGATGCATCTCCATGATGATCTCCTCCACCCATTAAAAAGCTTGCGCCCACGGATATCACACCAATTAGCATTAATGCGATTGAAAGAGTCTTTAATTTTCCGGTAAATTCAAACATCTGTTCTACTTATTAAGAATTTATCCTAGTTAGTTATTTCTGTTACAGCAACGGAAGTATCTGCATCAGCAGCTACTGTTTCTATTACGGTGGTTCCGCCCATTGCATTCTTCAATTTTACTACGTGCTGTGTTACCAACCAGCGCTCATCGGGAGTAAGTTGAGAGGCATGAGATCCCATTACACCTTTTCCGTAAGTGATTACGTGAAAAATGGTTCCCATATTGATATCACGATCGGCATAGTTTGGTACTCCCAAGTACACTCCATTTTTTACGAGTATCCCTTGTCCATCACCTTTCTCACCATGACACTGTCCACAAAATATCATATAAAGCTCAGCGGCTTCTTCCATAGATTTTTCGTCTCTTGGAATATCAGAAGGCATACGCAAGCTAACTCTAGCCGAATCATATCCTGCCTGATCAGCGGAATATTCATCATAAGCTCTAAAGCCTCTTGGAATGGTTCCCTTCACCGGCATTCTTACAGACGTTAACCCACTATCACCTATCGGTTGATGCGTCTCTATTGCAGGTCCTCGGTACATATCGGGCATAAACTCTAAACCTCTTGAGTCTTCGCCACACGAAGTCACAAGTAAAGAGCCAACTATGGCCGCGCTAATACTAAGTACTAATCTTCTTTTTAGCATTGCTACCTATTTACTATTTTCATTAATCTCGATAGCACCAGAATCTTTGAGTAAAGAAAGCAACTCTTCTTTGCTACCTTTTCTTCCCAATTCTACCTCCATCAAAAATTTATCGTCTGTTGTTCTAGGATCTGGGTTTTGAGCAGACCTTCCTGGAAATAACCCATTGCGAAAGAAATAGGTCCATACCATAAGGTGTGCTGCAAAAAACACAGTAAGTTCAAACATGATTGGCACAAATGCTGGCATATTTTCGCCCCAAGTAAAACTTGGTTTACCACCAATATTCATAGGCCAGTCTACTATCATCATTCCATAACTAAGAGCTATAGATGTGGCCAATCCTAATACTCCGTATATAAAGGCCGTAATAGCCATACGGGTAGGCTTTAGCCCCATGGCAGGGTCTAGTCCGTGAATTGGAAAGGGTGAATACACTTCCTCTATGTGATAGCCTTGGGCTTTCACACTTTTTACGCCCTTCAATAAGATGTCATCGTCATCATAAAGGGCACTAATGATTACTTTATTCTCAGTGCTGGCCATCTTTGTCATGCAGTTTTTTATAGTTCTCTCCAGATGATTTCAAAATGGTTTTCAATTCTGCCTGCGCTATTACCGGGAAGGTACGAGCATATAGCAGGAATAACACAAAGAAAAATCCAATGGTTCCTAAAAATATTCCAATATCTACAAAAGTAGGCGAGAACATACTCCAAGAGGATGGAAGATAATCTCTGTGTAGTGAGGTTACGATAATAACGAATCGCTCAAACCACATACCTATGTTTACTACAATAGAAATAATAAAAGAGAAGATTAAACTAGTACGCAGTTTCTTGAACCACATAAACTGTGGACTAAACACATTACAAGTCATCATGCTCCAATAAGCCCACCAGTAAGGACCTGTAGCCCTATTGAGGAATGCATACTGCTCATACTCTACACCCGAATACCATGCAATAAACAACTCAGTGATATAAGCTACTCCTACTATAGAACCTGTAAGCATGATAATGATGTTCATCATCTCAATGTGACCTATAGTAATATAGTCTTCCATATTGAACACCTTACGAACAATAATAAGAAGCGTATTTACCATAGCAAAGCCTGAGAAAATAGCACCCGCCACAAAGTAAGGTGGGAATATGGTGGTGTGCCAACCTGGAATTACAGATGTAGCAAAGTCCATAGATACAATGGTATGTACCGAAAGTACAAGTGGAGTTGCTAATCCTGCCAACACCAATGATACCTCTTCAAAACGCTGCCAATGCTTGGCCTTTCCACCCCATCCAAAACTAAGAAGCTTATAGATATGCTGGGTAACTGGTCGTACAGCACGATCACGAATCATTGCAAAATCAGGAATCAGTCCAACGTACCAGAAAACCACGGATACAGAGAAATAAGTTGAAATTGCAAAAACGTCCCAAAGAAGAGGTGAGTTAAAGTTTACCCACAACGAACCAAACTGGTTTGGAATAGGAAATACAAAATACGCTAACCAAATACGTCCCATGTGAATACCTGGAAACAAGGCCGCTTGAATTACTGAGAAAATCGTCATCGCCTCCGCAGAACGGTTAATGGACATACGCCACTTTTGACGGAACAGCAGTAGTACCGCAGAAATCAAGGTACCTGCGTGACCAATTCCTACCCACCATACAAAGTTGGTAATATCCCAAGCCCAACCTACGGTCTTGTTCAATCCCCAAGTACCGATACCTACACCGATAGTATAAAGGATACAACCTACCCCCCACAAAAAGGTGATAAGTGCAAGGCTAAAAACAATCCACCACATGCGTGGTGCTTTTGTTTCTACCGGACGAGCTACATCAACTGTTATGTCGTGGTAGCTTTTTTCCCCATTAATTAATGGTTCTCTTATGGGAGCTTCGTAATGCATACGTCTACTTTATAAATTTTTAAGCTCTATTTCTAACCTTAGTTTGATAAAATACGGAAGGCTGTGTACCTACTTCTTCAAGCAGATGATACATCCTTTTATCTTTTTTCAATTGGAATACTGCACTCTTAGCATCGTTTATATTACCAAAAGTAATTGCTCCCGAATCACATGCACTTTGACAAGCTGTAGTTACATCACCATCCTTTATTGGATGACCTGCTTTTTTAGCTTCCAATTTTCCTAATTGAATTCTTTGAATACACATCGAACATTTCTCCATCACCCCTCTAGATCTTACGGTAACATCTGGATTTAACACCATTCTACCAAGATCTTCATTCATAGCATAGTTTACGTCAAACTGCTTTTCGGTACCATCATAATACTGGAACCAGTTGAACCTTCTTACCTTATAAGGACAGTTGTTGGCGCAATAACGTGTACCAATACAACGGTTATAAGCCATGTGATTCAATCCTTCGGAACTATGTGTGGTAGCGGCTACCGGACATACAGTTTCACAAGGTGCATGATTACAATGCTGACACATTACAGGCTGGAAGAATACATCCGGACTCTCAGAAGGATGCTCCATAGCAGCAAACTTATCGATTCCACTTATGCCTTCTTCATCGGCCTTTTCATCAGTCATATCACTGCTGTAGTAGCGGTCAATTCTAATCCAATGCATATCTCTCGATTTACGCATTTCCTCTTTTCCTACTACAGGCACATTATTTTCTGACTGACAAGAAATCACACAAGCACCGCAACCATTACAAAGGTTCATATCAATAGACATGTTCCACATCAATCCTGTCTGATGATCAAAATCATCCCAAAGGTTAACTTCATTGGAAGCTAGTGGTCCTTTATGCGTTTCAAATTCTATTTTTTGATTCCATCCTGTACCAAACTCATTGCTTGGAGGTTCATTCAAGAAGGTACCTAATACAGTTTCATTTACAATTTTACGTCCCATCATGGTATGAGCAAGCTGTATACAAGCGTACTCATGCACATCGGTATTAGGAGTAATCTTCACATCTGCACTGTGCGATCCGTTCATCAGGCTAAAGGCATTAACCCCTACACCAGTAGAAGCCTTTCCGGCTGAATTACGTCCATACCCTACAGCAAGGCCAACACTTCCTTTGGCTTGACCAGGTTGTACAAAAACAGGAACTTCTAATGAAGCACCATTTACTACGATAGTTGCTTTGTGACTATTCAATGCACCATTTGATACATGCCAGTTTTCTATACCTAAAGCCAACGCATCTGAAGCCGACATGGTAAGATAATTATCCCAGCCAGTACGTGTGATAGGATCAGGAAACTCTAATAACCAAGGGTTATTGGCAAGGTTTCCTACACCCATTCCAGTTTTTTGGTAGAATTCTAACTCAAACTCTCCACCTTTATGCTTAGCTATTCTATTAGCTGACGCTGACAAGTCAACTACTGCAGCAAAATTTTCTTCTTCTCCCGTATCCTCCGTGCTTACCCCTTGAGGCACTGAAATTGGGGCTGCGCTAATCACACCATCATGAAGTGCCTTTTTCCAATCACCTCCTTGTAGTATAGTAGACTTCCAATTATCAGTTAAATAGGTGTAATAACTTTTTGAATTTCCTGTCCAGTTAAGTAGACATTCCTCCATTTGCCTTGTATTGAACAAAGGACTGATTGTAGGCTGCATGATGCTGAACTCTCCTACTGCAGGCATAGCATCTCCCCAGCTTTCCAAGTAATTATTTTTGGCACAAAGCACATTACACATGGCTGCGGTTTCATCAAGGCTCTCAGTAAAGTATACCGAAGTTTCAACCTTAGCTATACCAGAGGCCAGCTTTGCATTTCCAGAGTGTGTATAAGCCACATTCAGATTATCAATTAATAATACTCCAACTGAACCTGCGTTCATATCGGCTATTAACTGATTCATGTCATTATCGTTTCCTTGACGAAGGTTAGAACTTTTAGCATAGCTTAAAGTTGTTCCGTCATTTTGCAGAGCGTCATTAATAGCAATAGTGATAGCTTCTACATCAGCATCATTGCCACCAGAAACCACCAATCCATTTTTACCCGCTGCTTTAAGTTCTTTGGCTGCCACCTTTATCTCCGAGCTCAAGGTTTTGTTTGCCCCTGCCAGGCTCGAGCCTGTAATTTCATTGTAAAGCGCTACCAAAACCGAACCCACCTCTGAAGGTTTCAATTTATATCTCTTGTCTGCCGCAGCTCCAGTATTGGTCATGATAGTCTCAAACTGAATGTGGCGTGACATATCTTTTCCTGGAACTCTTCGAGTGGAATAATCTCCATTAACTCTTTGACCACTCCAGTCTCCTAAGAAATCGGCACCAACACTTACAATTACATCAGCCTTCTTAAAATCATAGGTTGGCAAAGCTCTCTTTCCTTTAGCAGCGGCCGTGGCATCTAATTTTCCCGAATAAGAAAAAGCATCACAGGATACGTGCTTGAAATTTTGAGCTGTGGCTCCAAACTCGTTGATTAATTTTTGGGCAGTAGGACTAATCACAGTAGAGGTAAGCACCACTACCTTTTTTGACCCAGCCGAAGAAACGGCCTTTTTCACGGTTGCATCCACATCTGCCCAGCTCGCTTTTGCACCCTTTATCATTGGGTTCTGAAGGCGAGTAGCATCATATAGGTTCAATACCGAACCATGTATTCTAGTATTGGCTCCACCATTGATGGCTGCCATTTTATTATTTTCTATTTTGATAGGTCTTCCTTCTCTGGTTTTCACCAAAATTGAAGCATAATCATGACCATCGTAATAAGAAGTTGCATAGTAATTCGCTATTCCAGGGATAATTTCCTCAGGAGCAATTACATACGGTATAGTCTCACTAATAGGCGACTCACAGGCTGCCAGAGTGGCTGCTGCTGTTGAGAATCCCATATACTTTAAAAAATCACGTCTTGTTGTAGACGATTCCTCAAGTTTATCAGCATTTCCAAGAAACTCTTCTGTGGAAACTTCGGTAGGAAATTCGTTATGTTGAAGACTCTTAACTAGTTCCGAATCGTTAAGCTCCTCTATTCCTTTCCAGTATTTCTTGTTTTCAACCATTATAGTAGGGGAAAGATTTTCTTTATTAATAGTGACATTTACCACATTCCAAACCACCAATCATTTCAACAGTGATTTTAGTATCAGCACCATACTTTTCCTTAAGTGACTTATGCATCTCTGCATAATATTCGTTTGACTCCACCTTCACTTCTGTTTCGCGGTGACATGTCACACACCACTCCATAGTTAGTGGAGAGTATTGATATACCTCTTCCATTTCTTCTACCGGGCCATGACAAGTTTGACAAGCTAGGCCTCCTGCAGTTACATGTTGAGCATGACTAAAGTATGATAGATCTGGAAGGTCATGAATGCGCACCCATTTGATTGGCTTTTGCTCATACCCTTCTATGTACTCCATAATTTCTGGATTAAATCCAATAGCATCGTAGATTTTGGCAATCTCCTCGGTTCCGGTGGTTGGACCTTCCTGAATATTCATGTGACAATTCATACACACATTTGCCGAAGGAACGTTGGACACCATACTCTTACGGGCTCCATAATGACAATAGTTGCAGTCAATTTTATTGTCGCCTGCATGCAACTTATGCGAAAATGCTATTGGCTGAGCTGGCTGATAATCCTGAGTAACCCCTATCGCCATCAGCGCAACAAATATTTGCTGAAAAAGCACAATGGCAACCAGGATAGTAATGAATGTTACGATTCTTGGGTTTTTTAATGCCGTACGTGTTACTACGTTAGCCTCTTCAATTATTGTGTTGGTCTCAAGCCCTTTGATTTGCTTTAGAACATTTTTAACTCGAGCGAGGATAATTACTAAAAATAACAGAATAGCTCCAAGCACAATAATGGTGGTAGTATTTGACGGCTCGCTTGCTACTGGCCCTTCGGGTGTTTCTGCCACCACTACCTTGTCTTCAGGAACATAGGCAGTATAAGCAAGTATATCCATGATATCCTGATCAGAAAGCTGTGGGAAGGCTGTCATCAATGAACCGTTGTACTCTTCAAACACGGCAATCGCATCAGCATCACCTGAGTTACGTAACGCTTGATTATCCCGAATCCAACTGATCAACCAATCAGTTTCTCTTTTTTCGGTAATATCTCCTAATGCAGGACCGATTAGTTTCTTATCCAGCTTATGGCAAGCTGCACAATTAGCATTATAGAGTGATTTCCCATGCTCTACATCACCTTCCACGCCTTGGGCAGTTGCCAACAGGGATGTCAGGGCAATAATAATTGTAAAAGATAGGCGCGAAATTTGGTCGATTAAACGTTTTCTCATTGTCTGTACCAATATAATAGCAGGTCATACTTCGGTTCGCAAATTTAAAACTTAAAGCCATTTTCAAGTTATGTAAGGGCGATGGAAGCAAATTTATAATGGTTCTAAATAATGAGAAGCACACTAACTACCTTAGAGTAAAAGCAGTAGTTTTGACGACTAACTAGAATTCAATGAAAAAATTCTTTTCTATAAGCCTTTTTACCCTCATATCGGGTGGTGTTTTCTGTCAATCTCCCTCGGATACAATTTCCAAGGGAACATTTATTCTGACTGCAGAACCAGGAATTTCGCAAATGCAACAGCTCTACATTGAATCGGCCAAAAACACTCCTGAGCTCGATGGTTATCGTGTGCAGATTTATAATGGCAGCAAGCAAAAAACATTAGAAATTCGGTCAAGCTTTATCAATATTTTTCCAAACGTACCTGTTTACACCGTGTACGAAACTCCTGAGTACAAAGTTCAAGTTGGAGATTTTAGAACTCGCCTTGAGGCGGAATACTTTTTAAATAAAGTAGTCAAGGAATTTGGAAGCGGGTTTGTAGCTCGCACCAAAATTAAGTATCCCATAACTACAGAATAAAAAGAGAAGCGCCCAGTCTGGAAATCCAAACTGAGCGCCTCCTTTCTAATTACGCTCCTTATACTATTGCTTCAGTACCTTTTGCGAATAAAAGGCGCCATCTGCTTTCACACTTATATAATACATTCCATTAGCATAACCTGTAAGGTCTAATGGCAAAGTATATTCTCCGGCTCCTGTTTTCACAGTCTCTACAGCCAGTAACTCACCGTTCAATCCAAACAGACTTATTTCAACATCTCTAGATACTTTCTGAGAATTAGGAATCACCACATTTACAATTGACTTAGAAGGGTTAGGATATATCGTAATATCATTCGCTTCTACAATAGCTTCAAATTCAGCAGCACCGTCCTTTTTAATAACTGGAGCTCCTGCTTTAGTTAATTTCATTCTGAAACTAAACGCACCTCTATCACCAGCTTTCTTAAAGTTTCTTAATACCACCACTATACAGTTGGTACCCACTTTGGCCACTGTATCTAAATCTGCACCTGTGATGTAATCATAGTCTCCAGGATTTGCCATTCCGCCTGTAAAGGTTTGAGAATGGGCTGGTAGCATCCAATTGGAGGGAGATGTCTTGTTTTCTCTAAAGAGAAGAACTCCGTTTAAGTACACCTCAACGGCATCATCGAATGTCATCAAAAAATCGGCATCCAAATCCGTTGCATCTGATAATTCAAAGGTTTTCTTGTAATAGGTTATTCCATTTGTATCAGCGTCTATTACGTATGCCCCAGGAACAGAGTCTACAGTATAGAATGGATATGGCTGATCTATTACAACTGGCTCAGTAAATGTAGGATCTGCGGGAATTGAAGGCACCCCAGACCAATATCCTGATTGAGTACTTGCTGTGTACACAGTACTCTTTCTCCATGAAGTATCAGAAACACAAATACTGTCTGTGGCTGCGGGTGCACAACCTGATTCGAACTCAAAGCAGGCTGAAAAGCCACCCTTGTCACCACCTTTTCTTAGGTTACGTACAACAACAATTACCTCATTTGTTCCGGCAACTAACATTGACAACGGTGGAGCAATTAGGTAATCAAATACATCGGGTGCCAGATATGGTTCATCTACTGATAACCCATCATAATCTACCGAATGTGGATCATTTTTCCATCCATCATTTGGCATATTATATTCTCCTGCCACAAGCACCCCATTCAAATAGATTTCCGTCATATCATCCACGTTTATTCTAAGTTTTGCAACATCACTAGCAGAAGCTAGCGTGAACTCCTTCCTGAAATAGGTAATATTATTGGTGGTTTTTATCACTTTAGCCCCTGGAACCTCTTCCACATTTGGCCACGGATAGGGATTTCCTACAGTAGCAGGAATCGTAAATGTACCTGCCGCAGGCAATACTCCAGCCACACCTGACCACGTTCCAGAATTATTTGACATTGTAGTAGTGGTGCTCATCCACCAAGTGCTATCAGAACAGAAGGATAGGACAGCAGGAACACAAGCAGTGTCAGCTTTTACATCAATACATACAGAAGTTATCGCACTTAAGTGATCCATATCCTCTGCAGTAAAAGTTATTACATGACCACCTACATCTCCTGGTCCAGGAGTCCAACAAACCATCATACTATCAGGGTTTCCTCCTGGGGATGGATTACTAGGAGCCGTAATTGCACCAATTGGCACACCAACTGCGGTAATATCTACCACATCTCCAGAGTCAACATCAAAAGCTTTTACCCAAAAGCAAAGCGCCTTTCCTACCTCAGCAGATAAACATGGTACAGGAGATGGTGTGACCGAAAAGTCAAAAGCTGGAGGCGTTTTGGCTGCGCCAGAATCTACAATTTCAATAATAAAATCTACCATGGTTTTGGCAGAATCAGGGTCCTCTATTGCCACAACTGCGTGCAACAAATCACCCGTTGAATAAGCAAGTGTAGGAATACTAGCAGTACCACCAGGAGTTACAGCAAAACCAGGAGGGTTTCCACCAATGAATTCGGCTGGTAGCGCTAATCTATAGGTAATGGGATCACCATCGGGATCAGCAGCGGGAATAGGGAATGAAACAAAAGCAGCACCTTTTACTGCAGTTACAATTGGTGGCATTGTGGTAACTGGAGCTTTATTTCCAGAGATACATGAACTAACCCTGCATTCGGATCTAAAGGAACCACTTCCATCATTTACCAAAGCACCAATTCTACAGCAATCATCCCAATAAAGAAGGTATTCGCTCGCTGGTAAAGGCAAAACGAAGGTGTGTTTAAAAACCCCATAAAACCAGTCATCTGCCGCATTAACCGTTGAAACACTAATATCCACTACAGTAGTGCTAATATCTGGACCACCTCCAAATGGCGCTAAATGCAATATAGTAGTACCTCCAGATAAATCTCCGATAGCTGGTGTACCAGCAAAGAAGAACGACATCCGCCAAGCTTGACTAACAGTAACTTCAATAGCACAAGCCCCTGCAGCACCTGGAGGAAGCGGAACAAACTTATAACTTATGGACCCATATCTGTAATGGGACGCATTGGCAGCCGTAGCCGAGAACAAAAGAATAAGCGCTACTCCGAACGCTCTAATTCCATGACTTAAACGAATACGTCTAATCATGGAATAACAAGAAATAATTGTTGATTTCATGGTTAAGGTTTTAAAAATTAGTTCCATAAAAATACGACATTCTGCAGAAAAATCATTGATTTATACAACTAATTTTCAGCAGTTTAATAATTTTTTCCGTGCAAAAACCACCGATTTTGAAAGGCTTACACATTTCACAATACACTTAGCGAACCCTATCCTTAGACAACAACCTTAACGACTAATCATAATCGGTTATAATCAAAAAAGCCCCTCGATTATCTCGAGGGGCTTTTGCCATTTAGGTTTCTAAAATCACTATTGCTTCAAAACTTTCTGAGAATAGTATGCTCCATCAGTTTTTATTCTAACGAAATACAATCCATTAGCATAGCCATTAAGACTCATCTCATGCGTATACTGTCCTGAATCGGTACGTACTATTTCTGTAGTTAGTAATTCTCCATTAAGGCCAAACAAAGATATTTCTACATCTCTGGCCTCTTGTTGTTCATTTGGAATCACTACACTAATGTCTCCATTAGTTGGATTTGGGAAGACTACGATTTTTTCTAGTCCATCGGTTAACACAAAATTAGCTTCTCCTTCTTTTGTAATAACGGGTGAGCCGCCTTTGGTTAAGTGCATCTTGAAACTAAATCCTCCTCTATCACCAGCTTTCTTGAAGTTGCGAAGAGCAACCACAATGCAGTTGGTACCTGGCATAAATACAGTATCTAAATCCGCAGCGGTTACATAATCGAAACCTCCTGCACCAGCCATTCCACCAGCAAATGACTGAGTGTGTGCCGGGAATACCCAATTGGAGGGTGAGGTTGTATTCTCTCTGAATAACACCACGCCATTAAGGTAAACCTCCACTGCATCATCAAAGGTCATCCAGAAATCTGCATCTAAATCGGTAGCTGTCGAGATATCAAAGGTTTTCTTATAGTATGTAATGTTGTTACTTTCACTATTAATCACCTGAGAACCTGGAACTGTATCGATAGATGGATAAGGATAAGGCTGACCAATAGCTACAGGCAACGTAAAGGTTCCATCTGCAGGTATTCCGCCTGTACCAGTCCAACTACCCGATTGATTACTCGGGGTAACTACTGTACTTTTTCTCCACGAGGTATCGGATACACAAACGCTATCTGAAGCACAGCCATGTTCTACTTCCATACTGAAAGAGAAACCTCCTTTGTCACCTCCACGCTTCAAGTTTCTAACTACCACTATTACCTCATTGGTACCTGCACTGAACATGCTAAGCGGTGGTGCGATTAAATAATCAAAAACATTTGGTGGTAAGAAAGGCTCGTCTACTGACAATCCATCATAATTTACAGCGTGTGGATCATTTTTCCAGCCATCTTTTGGCATTCCATATTCTCCTGCTACTAATACTCCGTTGATATAAATTTCGGCCATATCATCTACGTTCAATCTCAGCCTTGCTACATCCGAACCTGACAATAAATCAAACTCCTTTCTGAAGTACGTGATATTATTCGTGGTTTTAAGAACTTCTGCACCTGTCACCGCATGAATACTTGGCCATGGATAAGGCTGACCAACCATAGCTGGTACTGTAAACGTCCCGGCCGCGGGTAATACTCCCGCCACTCCAGTCCATGTACCTGAATGCGTGGATGGCGTTGTCGTTGTGCTCATCATCCATGTACTGTCTGTCACTAACTCTAACAAGCCGGCAACGCATGAGTCGTTGCTAGGTGGTGGAGGCGGTGGCGTTACCATCATTATCACAATACTAAGAGAGTCCACGCAATTTGTAACACTTGTATCCATAACAATGACTTTATACAC
>JAUICR010000056.1 GCA_030427785.1 Bacteroidia bacterium
TGAGGTACAATGTTCATTCAAATGAACCTATAAATTTGTAGTCTTTATACGAAATTATTTACTGAAAGAAAAATTGTGTAAGAAAAAAAAACAATTTAGGTTTGGTTTAAATAATTAATAAATCAAACCATTATGAAAAAACAATTGTTAAAGCTATCAGTGATTACAGGATTAGTAATTTCCGTTACATTCGTATCCTGTAGCAAGAAAGAACTGAACAGTACCGAACCAACACCTGTTGTTTTCAAAAAAGATGCACAGGCATTTGAAGATTCCATCAATAGCCTATTGAATGAATTTATGAATATGTATGACAATTACTCCGAACAAATTTCAATTCCGTCTGACGACCCAATACTCGAGTACGACAAAGCTGTTTGGATAATAGAAGCTGCTCTTAATCGGTCCAATTCAATTGATCCAACAGGACCTGAATATTATGTTGACATGTTTTCACCGTTCGAAACTGAATCGACAAACTTGGAATGGACGGAAGATGTAGATGATGAGTTAGCCTTGGTTAGTTATCTGGATCTAATGGTTCTGTACGACTACCTATGGACTACCGTAGAGGGAAAGGCTCCGATTACAGACGTTAAAATTACCGGAGGAAACCATAGTGTTTTACATATTTCAGCTGTAGGTTTTGCAAAAACTACCACCCCTCTTACGGGTTTTGTAACCCCTATTCCTTCCAATGCTGAAAATACTGCTGTAATGCTTGGAACATGCGACATCAACATTCCATCAGGTCCGGGAAACTTTATATCTGGATCTCAAAATGTAGCTGACATTATTGATGCGGCTATGGGGCCTTATGGTTATACAAATGCCCAAACCCAACCCCCAGGATGGAAAATCAATGGATGGTACCATTCTATTTTAGGAGCTTTTTGTGGGCCCGTTGATGGTTACCCTGGTACTCTTGACGTTGCTTATCGATACAAGAGTACAAATGTTGGATTCGACCCCGTTTTAGGTGTCCCTGTTTATACTCTTGTGGGGAATGGCTTCTTAAGATACGACTATCTATGGGGAGGATACGAGCTGTATCACAACGCAACCTCCAGATCTCCATTTGAATGCCTGGATGCAACCGCAATGACCAACTGGAAAAATGCAGCAACCTATCTAATGAATAATGACGCGGCTGACTATGGTGGTATTGTACTATACCATCTTGGCCTTGAGGGAAAATATGACTCTAACGATGACGAAGCATGGCACCAACTCACCTGGGTGGCGGGTAAATTTTCTACCCATAATGATTAATTCAAAATATATTGCAATAGTAGCTGTACTAGTACAGCTACTATTTTCTTTTATTAGCCATGGTCAAACCCAATTTCATTACGGAGGAAACGAGTGGTTTACTACAGTAAATCTTAGTAACTCAGGTAGCCCCCAGGGTTACTTTATCAGGCGCATCCCATGGGTGGTGTCCGATAGTTCTTTCTGTGTGTACCGTTTTGGAATGACCTCCGGTTTGACCATGGATTCCATCACTCAAATCTCTGTTCCATCCCAGGCTCCTTTTGTAAGCAATGGAGTAATCCCTATTGAAGGAGCCCCTAAACATTTTTTACTATTATCAAGAAACCCTAATGGGCAGAGCCCAATCAACCACCATGCCTGGCATTCGCAGTTTTACTATAGCCATGCCCATAATGACTCTCTAAAAACTAAGAAAACACTTTTACCAGATTCAGCGTATACCGAATATCCCCTTACCCCCACAGCTTATTTTTTACCAAATAACGATACGTTATTTATAAACACATGGTTCAGCGAAGGATCTACAGATTCTATAGAAAAAAATTGGATTATTAAGGTAGATACGATAAGCTCTGTTATTACTAGGAAAATCTTAAAATTGTCTGACCAAGGATACGAATACACGTTAATTGGAAAGCCCAAAGTGCTTCCCAGTGGGGATTTATACTTTAATGTGACTCGATTCAACGGCCAAATTGGGCATGGTGGAGGAGCTATAATAAATAAGAGTTTATCAAGGGTAATTAAGTATTTCTATACTTTAGGCGGAGCGTATGACTATTGGTTATTAAAAGATAATAGGTTAGTTGGTACATCTCAAAATTTACACTACGATCCAACTATTCCTATCTGGAACTTTAAAATTGAAACTCTCTTAGAGGTTATCGATTTGGATAAAGATAGCGTCTCAACCAAGTATTTCTTTCCACGCAGTCCAGTAAGTGCTGTTCCGGTTGGAGTTTCTAAAAGTCCCGGATGTTATTTTAATGGCGAACACTTTATCCTCAGTGAAACTGTAAAGCAAGATACCTTTCCGGGTACCAATTATAAAACGGATATTTTTGTGGTAGACACCAATTTTCAGGTGCTCAACCGAATGAGTATTACGGATAGCACGCCTTATTATGAAGGCGCTATTACCCATATTATTCCGCATCCTAATCCGGATAGCTCGCTTACCTATTTTTATTTTGGCAATGGCTACAGCCCTTTGTGGTCTAATACCATGGATCTTATGTGGGGGCGCTTTAAGGTAAACACGCATGTAAATTTAGATGAATATCAATTACGAAAAGCGGAGGTAAGTCTCTATCCAAATCCTGCTGGTAACTATGTAGAACTGCTCATTGACAGCGAAAATGCGAAAGACTATAAAGTGGAAATCTATAATATAGAAGGAAAGAAGTGCCTGGAAACCACGTGTAGCGAAAAACGAAATAGGATAGATTTTGATCTGCCAGCTGGTACTTATGCAGTATTGGCAAGCTCTGGAGCCAATCGAGAGTACTTACAATTGATTGTGAAGTGATGTAGCTATAAAAGCCTCTTAGGCTTACCCGCTACAAAGTCTTTAAGATAAAAAGGCTCAAAATAAGCTACATCTTCAAAGGCTTTGTTTTCAAATTTTGCTTGGGCTAAAAGGGCCAAAGTAGTAGAAGAAGGAAACTCTAGCGAGTGGTACTTAAATCTTGGTTCCTTTAGCAGCTCTTTGCATTTGGCTGCACCATCACCTAGTAGGTGAATTCGCTTAGACTTGAGTTCAGCAAATGAATTTTCATCAATCACTTTGGCTTCTATTTCACTAAGACGTTTTCCTGTAGAGTTATGAACCGAACAGTATACCTCCATTCTTCGGGCATCAAGCATGGGGATAATTATTTCGTCTGGCTGAATTTCCTTTTCCGATAAAAACTGATGTACCAATAACCGCAAACCGTCTTCTGCTATCAATGGTATTTTTATAGCAAAACACAAACCCTTAGCTGCTGAAACACCAATACGAAGCCCAGTATATGAGCCTGGGCCTTTGCCTACCGCCACAGCCTGTAAATCTTTGAAAGAGCAATTTGCCTCTTTCATTACCTCATCAATAAATACATGGAGTTTTTCGGAATGGATGTACTGGTCGCTGGTGGCCTCTCTAACAGAAAGTACTTCTGAGCCTTTGGCCAAGGTAACCGAGCAGCTCTTGGTGGAGGTTTCTAAAGCGAGAATCAAAGCCATCTAATCTTTCTTCTTAGATTCCTCTTCCACTTTAATAGCATCTCCATTTACCAAGGTCTTGCTTATCACGCTATAAGGACCACGCACCACTTTCTGCCCTACGCTAAGTCCACTCAGTATTTCTATGTAATCCTCGTTTTGAATTCCAGTTTTCACCACAGCTATCTTTGCCTTTCCTTCTTCATTTACAAATACTACTTCAAACTCTTGAGGCTCGTCCGTGTCATCACTTTTGTTTCTTCCTATTTCATACGATTTAGCGTTGCTACTTGTATCTCCTCTGGTAGTCACGGCTTCTATGGGGATAGCCAAAACACCGGTGCGCTTTTCGGTTTTTATTTCTACACTAGCAGTCATTCCAGGTCTAAAAGGCGATTTCTCACCTGGCTTAAGCAAACCTTCGTAGGATGCTTTTAGGATTCTAACTTTTACTTCAAAATTGGTTACTTGGTCTATACCCGAACCTGCCGCCAGCCTTGCCGAATTTGCAATTTCGGTAACCACACCTTTAAACTCCTTATCCAAATAAGCATCTACTTCTATAATGGCGGTATCGCCAGCCGTTACCCGAATAATATCATTTTCATTCACCTCCACCAATACTTCCATATTCTCAAGATTAGCGATACGAGCTATTTCGGTTCCGGCCATTTGCGCTGTACCTACCACGCGCTCACCTACCTCAGCGTTTAGCATGCTCACGGTTCCACTTTGGGGTGCATAAATGGTGGTTCTTGCCAGATTATCCTGTGCCTCCTTATAGGTTGCTTCTGAGCTTGCTAATTGATATTGGGCGCTTTCTATATTTAATCTGCCCACATCATAGGCTCTTTGAATAGCATCAAACTCCGCTTGGCTAATAACACCTTGCTTAATGAGCTTTTCATTTCTTTCAAAATTGTTTTTAGCTTCTACAAATTGGGCTTTGGCACTAGCCAAATTAGATTTCGAACTATTGAGAGCTGCTTTGGCACGGTTTACCGCTGATAAATAAATATCGGGGTTGATACGGATAAGGAGTTCGCCTTTCTGCACCTCATCACCTTCTTCTATTGGTAGCTCTATTATTTCGCCCGATACTTCTGAGCTTATTTTTACTTCTATCTCAGGTTGTATTTTCCCACTGGCTATTACCGTTTCTTCTAAGGTCATTTTTACTACCTCGCCCAGCGTTACCTCTATAGAATTATCACTTCCTACCCAACCTTTTTTTTTGGCCGCAATGAGCAAAACCACCACCGCTATAGCCGAAATAATTAAAACATTACGTAGCGTCTTTGACATTTCTACAGGTTTACTTGATTGGTAAGATAGAACTCCAATACCTTAATCTTAAAGATGTAATCGTACTTAGCACGTATCATTTCAGACTTTGCAATGGCCAAGTTGTTTTTGGCATTTTCATAGTCAAACTGATTTAATGCGCCCACCTCAAAACGTTGGCTGGAGTATTTAAAGCTTTCCTCATTGCTTGCTACTGCCGCTTCGGCCGCCAGATAGGAATTGTAGGAAGCCTTGCCATCAGCATGAGCTTGATATACCGTTTGTTTAAAATTGGTCTTTTCCTGTTCCAGTTGCAGCTCCGAAATGGCATAGTTAATCTGCGAATTCTGATAATTATTTCGAACAGCCAAACGATTAAACAAGGGAACTGTTAATGAAATACCTATGTACTCATTAAGGTTATCATTTACCTGATCTCCAAAATCTTTGTTTTGAAAACCGCTAGGAACCTCTTCGCTAAAAGGGAAAAAGATCACATTCCCGTTTTGATCATAGGTAGGAATAGGCCTGGGCTCGGTAAGGGTGGTGCCAGTAGCTTCTAGTATTTGATCAGAATAGTTAGTGGCTATTTGTCCATTCAAACTCAAAGTAGGCAAGGCAGCTCCTTTGCTTATTTCTACAGCTTTCTCGCTGCTTTCTACTCTTTTTTCGGCACTTTTTATGGCGGGTTGCTCCTCTATGGCACTTACGTAAATACTTTGAGCGGGGCGAATTACCAAAGTAGCATCGGGTATTGATAGCTCCGGCTCCGAAATATTAAAAGCACTAGGATCTTCTAACTGAAGAAGGTTGGCCAATTGCAATTTGCTAATAATAATAGAGTTTTCGCTACTTATCAGGTTCTGCTTATCTCTGGCCAATTGGGCTTCTAGCTGTAGCAAGTCTCCTTTGGGCCTCGACCCTGCATCTACCAGTTTGGTCATCCTTTTTACCTGCAGCTCAGTTACGCGTACTTGCTCTTGGGCCACTTGGTATATTTCCTGATTTAGAAGAATCTGCAAAAAGAAAGCAGTCACATTTAAGCTAATGTCATTTTTTACGGCATCCAAATCGAACATGGCAGCCATGTACTGCAAATTGCGCTGTGCAATGGTTTTATACTTGCGTCCGCCATTATACAGTACCCAATTGCTACTCAGGCCTATATTAGCCGTTTGCCTTTGATTTCTGCTTACAAAATTGGTAACCGGGTCAATACTAAGTCCAAAATTCACTCCGTAGCTGGTGCTCAAATTTAAATTTGGAGCATAGTCCCAGTTGGCCGTTTGAAGATTATTTTTATTTATATCTACTTCGAGTTTTGCCTGTTGCACCCTAAGGTTGTTTTCTAGGGCATAGGCCAAGCATTCATTTATGGTCCAAACCTTTTGGCTAAGATCCTGCGCATTAAGAAAACCGAATGAAATAAAAACGAGGAAAAAACTAACAGATAGTTTCATTAAAAAGGAATATTAGAAATAGCTCAAAGCAGCACCTCAAATATAAGGGAAACCACAAAGTGATGGTCTTATGCTTTAGCTTGTTTTTTGTGGCGATAAATAGCGATACTCACTGCGCCAATAAGGAGATAGGGAAAGGCCATAAGGTAAAGTATCCCTGTATTTAATCCATCAGATGCTGTGCTTCCAGCGTTCTGACTGGTTTCGGCTACTGCCTTGCACATGGCACATTGGGCACTTGCAAAAATTGGAAGTAAGGCTATAGAGAAAACTAGAATCCATTTTTTCATACCGCAAAAATACTTAATAGTAAGGAGCCATAAAAAGGTAAACTAACACTCCCGTAATAGTTACATAAAGCCATATCGGAAAAGCCCATCTTACCACCTTTTTATGTCTCTGATTTTGATTGTTGAGGCCTCTGTAAATTGCGAACATAGCTAATGGCAACACCGGAATACTTAGCAGGATATGTGAAATAAGTACAAAGAAATACACCCCGCGTATCCATCCTTCGCCACCATAGGGCATAGAGTCGGCTCCAAGCTTACTTATTACATAAGAAACCAGGAAGATGGCCGAAAAACTAAAGGCCACTAGCATAGTATTGCGATGGGCTGTAAAATTTCGCAGCCTTACAAAGACCAAAGCAAGAATTAATAATAGGGCAGTGATACCATTTAAAATTGCGTGAAACGCAGGCAAAGTGGACCTATTAATATCCATTTCAATTTTAAAAGTATCGGGAAATAAAATTAAAGCGGCTACGGCTAAAGGCACCAAAAAAGAAAACACCACGATAATGGGTACTACTATTTTATCGGTTTTACTTTTTGGCTCGTCACCTACTGCTTTTAATTTTACACTCATTGCGCCAACTTTTTCTTTTTAGAAGCTTCATGCTCATCCATAGATTGCTTCTTTTCAAACTCCGCAATCAGTACTTTGATATCATCCTTCAGGTGGTCTACATCATCTACACTCAAACCGTTGTACACCCCTTTAAGGTTTCCATACTCGTCTCTGCTACTTCTTATGCGTCCTTCCCAGTCAATTAACACCAAATTCTCGGAGTGTAAAAAACCACCATCGGCCAGCGAATCTTCCATCGCACTTAGGAAATATCCATTTGCGGTACGGTAAATATCATCTTGATCTCCGGTAAGGAAATACCACCTACCTGGGGTAGAGCCCATTTTATTTTCATAGGCCTTTAGTACCTCTACGGTATCATGGGTAGGATCTACACTGAAGCTTACAATTCTAAAATTTTCGTAACCCGAAAAGCGATCTTGAACCTGCTTTACATTGAAGTTCATGGCCGGACAAATACTTGGGCAGGATGTAAAAAAGAAGTTGGCCACATAAATTTTGCCCAACAAGTCTTTGTTACTAATAAGAGTATCATCTTGGGTGGTGTATTGCCAATTCGGCACGGTGTAATAATTTGTATCTACTACACTTTCGCCATCCTCATTTACAGTAGTTATGGCACTTTTTGGCCCAACCTTTTGCAAGGGCACAAAAAAATTCTCCTCGGCACTGTATACCATAAAGAAGTAAACTAAAAAGGGTAGTATCAGTAAACCAACTAATACTACCCTTTTGCTAATATTTTTTGAGTTCATTAAGGCAACACTTCCATATAGGCTCCTTCTGTTAGCACTATAAATGCCAAGTAAGGAATTAATATTAACATAGGTAGCGCGATGGTCCAAATAAGGTTCTTACGCTCAAATTTTAAATGCATAAACTCCATTACAATGTAATAACCTTTAAGCAATGTTAACACAATAAAGATGATGTTTAGCAATGAGGTTCCCATAAATTGAACTTTCAAAGCTTCGGGCTGAATAAGACCTAGAGCCACCTCAACAGCGGTAACAATAAGGAGGATAAAAAACACTTTCCATATCCACCATGTACCCTCTGGACTTTCATGGTGTTCGCTAGGAAGATTAGAATTGTGTGACATAAATAATTTGCTTAATCGTTTCTAATTGTAATTATACTAGGTAGAAGAATGTAAATACAAACACCCAAACCAAATCCACAAAGTGCCAGTACAGACCCACTTTTTCAACCATTTCATAATGACCACGCTTTTCGTAGGTACCTTGAATTACATTCACAAAAATGATAAAATTAAATACCACTCCTGAAAATACGTGGAAACCGTGAAATCCTGTTACAAAGAAAAAGAAGTCAGCAAATAATACATTTCCATATTCGTTCTCTTTCAAATTGGCTCCTTGAATCACTTCAGCAGTTTTCATAGCTTTTACAGCTTCTGGCCTTGACATTACCAAGGCAGATTTTCCTGGGTTTCTAAGAGTTACATCATTATTGGCTGCAAAGGCCGTTTGTAATTGCTCGGTGGTATACTTTGCATGTGCGCCATGAGCCGCACCGCCATCAATAAGCTCAGCCAAGGTTACTATTTTTCCATTGGCATCACTTAGGTACATCACCTCATTTGACTCTAGCTTAACACCCCCTTTATCACCGCTTATAAAGTGGCTCCACTCCCAAGCCTGTGAGCCTAAGAAGAAAAAACCTCCGATAATGGTAAGGCCTAGCCAAAGAATCACTCCTTTTTTGTTCATCTTATGACCTGCATCTACAGCCATTACCATAGTTACAGAACTAAGGATAAGTATAAAGGTCATAAGGGCTACGAATAGCAATGGATGATCGCCATGCAAGAAAGGGAAATGTGTAAATACATTTTCGGCTACAGGCCAGCTAGATTCATATTTAAACCTATATAAACCCATAGCGGCAAGGAATCCAGAAAAAGTAAGGGCATCCGAAAGAAGGAAGAACCACATCATCAATTTTCCATAACTCGACCCAAAAGGTTGCTTTGTACCACCCCAGGTGGCCTCGTCATTCTGATCAATAGTAGCTTGGTTAGCCATCGTGTAAATTTTTTTGCAAGTTTAGCGAATAAATAATAAAAAGCAGAACAAATAAATCCAGAGTAAATCTAAAAAATGCCAGTAAATACAGGCCAATTCTAGACCTAAATAATTTTCTTTAGAATAGGCATTCTTTGAAGCTTGAAGATACGTTACCACCAACACCACTATGCCGGACACCACATGCAGCCAGTGTAAAAAGGTAATAACATACACCCATGATACAGATGAATTGCTTTGAGGGCCTGTAAAATAAAAACCCGACTCCATCAATTGATTCCAGCCCAAAAGCTGAAGAACTACGAATACCAAACCCGATAAGAGCGCTAAGCCTACACCCGTTTTTACTTGCGAAATACTTCCTTTTTTAGCACCCAATTGCGCCCATACCAGCAAAGCACTAGCTACAAGTATTGCTACCGTTGCCGAATAAAATAGCACAGGCAATTCAAACTGAAACCATCTGTTTTCTGCCATCAATGCGGTACGACTCACTACATACCCACTGGTAAGACCCGCAAAGGTCATAACTATGCTCGCCATTCCTATCCATAGGAGTGGTTTGCGTACTTTCTTTTGTTGCTCCAATAATAGCTCTGCCATGTTACAAATATTTATCTAATACGTAAATCAACTGAACCACAGGTAGGTAAATAATACTTGCAAACATAAGTTTACGCGCATCGGCTATTTCCCTTGTTCTAAATAATTTTAAAGCCTTGGTAAGGAAAAATATTCCAGCGGCCAATACAAGTATAGCGGCTACAACACTTAAACTTAAGGTACCGGTAATTCCAAAGAATGGTAATAAGGATACGGGTATGGTAAATAAGGTGTACACCAAAATTTGCATAGCACTACTTCCATCTCGTTTGCCTGACGGCAAAAGCGAATATCCTGCTTTTTTATAATCTTCATCCACTATCCAGACTATGGCCCAAAAATGTGAAAACTGCCATAAAAACTGTGTGGCAAATAATAACCCTGGCTCAATATCAAAATCATTAGTAGCTGCTACCCATCCAAGTAGTGCTGGTATAGCACCTGGTATGGCTCCTACAAATACGGCAATTGTGCCTTTGGCTTTAAGAGGAGTATATACTAGTACATACATAAACAACGAAAAGGCTCCGAACCCAACCGTAAGTGGGTTTATTAAATAAAGCATCCACAATCCTGCAAATGCCATTAATGTACAAGCTATCATGGCCTCCATGGTACTCAATACGCCCGTGGGAAGTGGCCTATTCATTGTACGATCCATTAAGGCATCTCTATCTTTTTCTATCACCTGATTAAAGCCGTTGGCAGCACCTACTACTAAATAACCACCTACGGCCAATAACAATAAAATATTTATTGAAAAAACATCTGCTCCAAGTAAATAACCTGCCACAGCAGAATACACTACACTTAAATTGAGCCTTGCTTTTGTGAGCGCCAATACGCCCTTGGCCTTAATGGCTATGGGGCTAGAATGTGTGTCCAGATTTTGAATTTTTTCCAATGGGCTGTTTTTTCGGCAGGCAAATTTACTACCCCTATCTTGGGTATGCAAAATAGAATGATTCTATCTTTTCCTTACACTGGTTTTACTATAAACCAAGGGTTTAACAAGTCTTTTTTATTGTACACCAATGGAGTACCTTCTTTAGGATTAAATATATCTAATCCGGCTTGCCTTGCAATACCATGCCCTGCTGCCGTATCCCACTCCATAGTAGGAGCAAAGCGAGGATATACATCTGCACTACCTTCGGCTACCATGCAAATTTTTAAACTACTACCCTTAGATATTATCTCTGCATTTGGATACTGAGCTTTTACTCCTTCAAAGTACTCACTAGTTTCAGCACTCATGTGCGACCTACTTCCTACCATAGTGTAGGGGCGGTCTATTTTTAATGGTAGTTTAGTTGACTTCTGTACAATACCATCTAAGCTTTCATCTACCAAAGCATCTGCGTTGTTTAGCTTATAGGCGCCCAATCCATCAGCCCCTATATACAGTTCCCTAGTAACCGGAACATAAATTACACCCATAGTAGGCACACCGTTTTCTACCAATGCGATATTTACAGTAAACTCACCATTTCGCTTAATAAATTCCTTGGTACCATCTAATGGGTCAACTACCCAAAGTGTACCCCAAGCTTTTCTTTCTTCATAATCAATATCACGACCTTCTTCGCTAAGCACAGGAATACTTCCTTTTTCCAATACCTCCATTATGGCTTCATGAGATTGCTTATCGGCCAAGGTAAGTGGCGACTTATCGTCTTTCATCTCCACTTCTATTTTCCCGTCATATACCTCTAAGATTTTTGCTCCCGCAATGATGGATGCCCTTATAGCATTTTCAAGTAAGGTTTTTTTTGCTGTTTGCATATTTGATGTTTTGGTAAAAAAAGAAAACCCCTGCGATTACAGGGGTTTTTTGATATTGTTATGGCCTACTATTGTAGCTTGGCATTGATAGGCAACATAAAGCTCATTCTGGCAGGCTTACCACGTTGCTGAGCAGGAGTCATCTTTGGTAAACTCTTAACTACTCTTACTGCTTCATCATCCAGCATTTTATCTACACCCCTGGCCACAGTAACTCCAGAAATTGAACCGTCCTTCTCAATTACAAAATTGATATAGACTTTTCCTGAAATTCCCATTTGACGCGCCATTTCAGGGAAGTTGAAATTCTTGGATACGTATTTCAAAAGCTCTTTTTGAAAACAAGCTTTCTTTTCGTCATTGGTTTTAGCACTTTCACAACCAGGAAATACGGGTACCGACTCTACTACTGCAAACGAGAGTACTTCATCGGAGTCTTCTTCTTCCATTTCTATTACTTCTACCACCTCATCCATATCGGTATCAGTAGCATCTATCTCAAGCTCTTCTTCCAATTCCACATCATCTTCTACCACTTCAATAATTTCTGGTGGCGGTGGTGGTGGTGGTGGTGGTGGCGCTGTTTGCTGTTGCGTAATAGGGATGATTTCATCATCTATTTCAACCTCAATTTCGCCCAGATCAGTTAATGAAGCATCGTAAGACTTCCAGTTAATAGCTACTATACAAATAATCAAAGCCAATACCATTCCAGCCTGGAGGAAGATTCCTCTGTAAACTTCTAAATCTGCACTTGGATTTTTCTTTGGTTCCATTTAGTTTTCTTTATAGGGGGCTAAAGATAAGTAAATATGAAAGCTACAAACAAACCATCTTTAGCAAAAAATGAAGATTCTATCTTCCGGGTAGCTGGAAGTTAACTGGCACAGTCATTCTCATTTTCACATTTCTACCTCTTTGGCTACCAGGTGTCATCTTGGGCATACCTTTGAGCACACGCACTGCTTCGTTGTTTAGCACTTCGTATTCACCTCGTCCTACAGTTACTTCTTCTACATCTCCATTTTCAGAAATGATAAAAGTGACAAACACTTTATCTGTTAATCCCATTTCTACAGCTATCTGAGGATATACGGTGTTACTATTTACATAGGTTTGAATCCATCTACTAAAGCAGTCTTTCTGCTCTTGGCGGCTACCTACATTTTCGCACTCCAAGGGTCGTGCAATATTTTCTATTGCTACAAAGTCTAATATTTCAACTTCATCATCGTCAAAATCATCTATTCCAACCTCTCTCAAACCTTCATCATCAAAAGGATCTTTAAATAATTGTGAAATTTTAAGAGTAGGATCATCAACGTCATTCTCCAAAATTTCGGGCATCAGATTTTGATTTACCTTTTCAATCTTTTGGGTGGCAGCTTCGGGCTTTTTCACTTCCCATACTGTTCTGTCTATTTGTTCACTGATATCTGCAATAGGCACACTACCATCTACAATAGGGCGTATAAAAGACTTTTCGTACTGTAGTACTACAATGGCCATAACTAGGGTTAAAGCTATTCCGAAAAGGAAAAAGAGGCTACGCTTGCCTTCAAGATCGGCTGAAACATTTTTTTTAGGTGTCATGAGTTAAAATTTATTGTTCAAAAAAGATGGGCTCTCAAAAGAGAACGAATCAGGCCTTGGCCCTATGAACAATAGACACCAAAAGCACGGCTAACAAACATCCGGTGGTGTTGGCTATAAAATCGGACCACTCTCCCACTCGTCTAGGCACAAAGTAATGCTGCAGTATTTCAATTGTTCCTCCAAACAAAACACAGGCCAAAACAATTAAACCAACCTGAACAGCTGTAATTTTATTACTAAACCTAAAACGAATGAATCCGAAATATATTAGTGAAACTTCGAAAATATAAATGCCTGCATGTACAAATTTGTCATTGAACTTGATCATGAAACGTGGCACTTCGTTGCCCGGCATTAGGCTAAACACCAAAATAAAAATACCCCAGCATAGGGCCGGGGTAAAATATAATAAAGGATATTTTGTTAAAACCTTAGGCTCCAACAGCGTCTTTGTATGCTTCCACATCCAAGAGTCCATCTACCTGAGACGGATCGCTCATTTTAATTTTAATCATCCAACCAGCACCATAAGGGTCTTCATTTACCATTTCTGGCTTTTCTTCAATCATGGCGTTCATCTCAATTATCTCTCCTGATAATGGCATGAAAAGATCAGACACGGTTTTTACCGCTTCTACCGAACCAAATACTTCTTCAATATCTAATTCTTCTCCTTCGGTTTCTATTTCTACAAACACGATATCACCTAATTCTGACTGTGCATAATCGGTAATTCCCACCGTTGCAATATCTCCCTCAATCTTTACCCACTCGTGGTCTTTGGTGTATTTTAATTCAGCTGGATAGTTCATCTTAATTGTATTTCGGGCAAATTTAATTTTATTTATCAAATTTCTTAAGCACCTAAATTTAATCTTATACTTATACCAAATTGATGTGTATCTATAGGGTAAGCATTAGAAACTTGATATCTAGATAAATTCATATCGTAGAAAAACTTGGTAAGTACCCTTTTGCTTATTTGATAGTCTGCTGAAAACTTGAGTGTATATATCGTTTGCCCAGCCGTTACCTGATCAATATCTTCTACCACCTTGCGGATTACTGTAATGTTCTTTCTGATACCAAAATCCAATTTCAGTTCAAGGTTACTTACCGGGTTGGTACGTCTGGGCCCTAAGCTTATAAACTTCAATTTCACATCTTTGATAATGTACCCCGCTCCTATTATCCACCCTTCTCCTTTGGTTTCGGTAACCTGAGCGTTGGTCAAACTCAAGGTCATGTTTCTATCACGGTTGTAATCTAAACGAACGGTTGCGTTATTCTTCAGTTTCAAATTAACACCTATCAAAGGAGCAAATCGCTCTGTTAGTATCAAGGCCGAAATTTGTGTAGCTGGTAGTAAATCACCACTTATATCGAGTGGTGGCGTTTGTGTACCTGGGGGCTTTAGTTCGTTTTCTGCCAAGGCCTCATTGTACAATAGGTTAGATTGAATATTACCCAAAGTGTAGGTAGATTGATATCCATGGCTAAGCACCATGCTATTGAGATATTGCTTAAACCACTTCAATTTTCCTAATCCGTCATAGGTTATCATCCAGTTGGGTAGGGGTGTACTCTTCTTTGGGTTCAGCTTATAATCCTCAATAGATTGGCCTGAATAGGCAGCCAAAAATGCCGGAATCAATACATCTTGTTGTGATAAGCTAAAATATTTGTAATGTGCATCTGTAGAATCTGTGGCCGGAACAAACTCGGGCGTATAGCCAAAATCGGCACCATCGCCAGCCGCATATGCATCTGCCAACCTTTGCGAAACCACTATCCTGTTATCTCTAAACTGCTGATAAACTTCTGAACTAAAAGTAGGCGCCTTTATACTTTCGAATGCCGTATTTATCATAATGTAGCTGATAGAATAGGTCTGTGTTTCAAAAGGACTTTGCTCTACTATTTCTCCAAAATCATCATCATATCTGAAGAAAGAGCTCAAATTAGACGACTGCGATTTGTTGGCAGTTAGCACAATTCTAAAATCTTGGAAAGGCTCAGCTGTAGCCCTAAAGTTTAAATTTTCATTAAAGGTTTTGGTATACTGGGTGCTGAGTAGCGATGACTGTGTAAGCCAATCGTTTTCTTTAGCTGCTGTGCGTATATCCGTTTGTACACCTACTACAAACGGAAAACCTGGTGCATAGCCCGTAGAGCCATCCATACCCAGGAATGAGGCTTGTGGCAAGAATCCTGGCAAGATGGTTCCCTCTGACCTAGTGTAGGTAAACGAACCATTGCGTACCATCATCAAGGTTCTGGCAGTAATCTTGGCAATTTTATCCAATGTGCTTTCTACCTCTTCATCCTTCTTAGGGTCCTCTTCGGTATTTTGCCCTGGTCTTCGGGGCCCTCTGTCTGTCTGGCCTCGAGTATTCTTCCCGTTATTTACCGTTTTGAGGTAAGGCACCTTATTATAAAGGGAAATAAAGTTGAAATTGTTATTAAACTGCCATCGCTGATTGTTTTGAATTGTATTTCCAAAATTTAACGAATCAGTAGGCAACAACTCCTTGGCCAATACTGAGGTAGTGGCCCAATCATAATCTCCTGTATATCGTGCTTGCGTATTTATAAAGTCTAAATACGGTAGTTTGTTAATAGGTACTTGCCAAGTAATATTAACTGTTTGATGGTAATTAATGGGTCTTCCGAAATTGGAGATGTTACTCCATATTTCATCCTTTTTCTGTTGTTCGGTATAGGGGTCGCCTGTAGTTGGGTCTATTCCTACCAGCTCATCCACACGTGTGCGCATATTGGCATTAAAGTCAAACTTTAAGTTTCGTGTGATATCATGCAGCAAACTGTACTGACGATTAAAATTGAAGGAGTTATTTTCCGTAACCGGCAGTCGTGCATTTTCATCATACGGAGCACTAGTGTTTCGCATTTCCAGCAAATGGGTACTTCTATCAATAGACCCAATAAATGAAAACTGCTTAGGCAAATAGGTAAGGTTTATATCCTTAATAAGAGCCAAATTCGGACTTTTGAGCCAAGCACTGTTCTTACATGGCTCCAACGGTTTTGGTGTAATACGATAGGTATAGTTGAGCTGCCCACGGTGTGTATGCAACTTATCTTGTTTTATCGAAATATTTTCTCTGAAGGTTTCAGTAAACGAATAAGTGGCACTCAGGTTTTCAATATCCCATGGCATATGGGTTTTTTGCGCTCGCTTACCCATACGTTCCTTTTTTACATTAGTAAAGTTGATCGACTTCGTTTGGGTATGATCCTGACTAATTTCTTTGAGCTGTTGCCTTTCTTCTTCAGTTTCCAAATTATCTAGGGCATCCTGAAACTCAATATCCGTATCTAATGGATCAAATTGTGGATTGCGCCACTCCTCTGCCTTACTGAAATACATCGGAATTCTTAAACCAACATCTTTAGGGAAAAATTTACCTAACTCAAAACTCGTTTGAAGATCATAGGCGTAGATACTTTCTTTTTGGCGCTCGCTTACATTCTGGTCAATACTACCAAAGCCCACGGTACTCATCCTACCACTTACGCTTACGTTGGCAAAATCTGCCAGCTGTGCTGCTACTCTGGCATTGGCGGCCCAGCCTCCTCGCTGATCAAACTCGGTAAGCCTAAGTTCGTTTACCCATACCTCAGCACATTTATCCTCCCCATCATCTCCATCATTAGTTAGCCTCTTTTTCCGATTTCGCACCCCTATCATAATGGTGCGCACATTGCCAAGGCTGGGTGCTCCAAGTATAATAACCCGGGCCTTTCCTTTTATTACAGCAAAAGGATCTGTAAGATTTAGGGTAGGGTCATTTCTATACACTCGGTCTCGCTCCAGCTTAGCCTCAGTAAGCAGCTCCAAAGGAAAGTCAATATTATTGGCAGTAGGCCATACGTCCTCTTGGGTATAGGATGCCTGACCCTGCTTGGTAACACTCAAAGGAATTTCGTACTCGTAATAGTTTTGGCTATAATCGCTACCTAAGCGAACAAATAAACTTAAATCTCCATCTTTTAACTCATTAGCAGGAGCACTACCACCTGGGCCTACTCTACCATCTTCGGCATGGGCAAACATCTTAAGATTGTTGTAATTACGCATATCAAAATTGATATTACGAAACACTGCTCTAGCAGCACCATCTTTCAATCCACATACTCTTAATGATAGCGACTGTT
>JAUICR010000057.1 GCA_030427785.1 Bacteroidia bacterium
CACCAAAAGGGTGAGCCACATAGACCTCAACACATAATTGGTTTTGCCTGTAAAGCTTAAGATAAGGGTATTTTGTCCAAACAAATCATTGGGGAAAAGAGCAGCTTTGTGAAATTGCGAATTGGGGTGATTAATAGAAAACTCTCTCAAGTTCTCCATCCCCATTACATTTTGGTTGTTTTCTATTACCGTATACTTATAGGGTATATTTATGCCTTTGGCTGCTAATTCAAACTTCAAAATAGAATCGAGCAGTTGCTCGTCCATCCGGCTACGCAGCCCGCTGCTGTCAAGAATCGAATGTTCAATCATTTTATTAAACACCGCATCCATTCGCTTTATCTTCAGCTCCAATTTCCGCATACCGCTTATTTCGTACGAAACGCTGGTATCCAACCCCTGCCTTTTATAATTATTACGCCTTATAGCATGTGGGTGACGCAAACTATCATCGCCAATACTCACCGAAAGCTGTACCGATCGTTCATGGTTTTGAAAACCGTATACCGTATCATAATTGTTTTCGAGGTCTACAAATCGCTGACGATTGTTAAAAAAAGGCTCAAGGCTAAAATTAGCTTTCAGAAAACGTATCGTTTCCAGAGTCTCTAGCTTATTGCTTACCCCCTCTAAGGCCTCGGCCACCTTTTGGTCAAACTTTTCGCCTTCTAGCTGAAAGGAGTTGTGCAGCCAATAGGCTTGTATTCCGGTAATACCTAATAAGGAAATGGTCATTAGTGTTATCAACCAATATATTCTCCTTCTACTATTTGCAAGTTTCATGCGCATACAACGGCAAATTTAAGTGCTCAAACAGTGTGCTACCTGGCTTTAACTTCAATTTAACAATGACACCATCTTTTTATGACAGCATTCGGTATTTCCGGCTTTTAAACAAATTCATCAAAACTAGCCACAAAACGCGGCTATTGATTTCTTCATGAAACTAAATTGTTAGTCTATCTTTGCCGCCTTTTAAAACCACGGTATGGCTATTTCGAAATTATCCATTGTTATTCCCGCTTATAATGAGGGAGCTACTATCCATAATATTCTCAATAAGGTAAAAGATGTTGAGCTTATCAACGGGATTAGTAAGGAGGTTATTTTAGTAAATGACTGCTCAAACGATAATACCGAGGAGGCCATATTATCGTACCAAAAAGAACATCCCGAACTCAATATTCAATACTACAAGCACGAGGTAAACAAGGGTAAGGGCGCTGCATTACATACAGGTATAGCAAAGGCTACAGGCGAATATCTGATTATTCAGGATGCTGATTTGGAATACGATCCTCAAGAATTCAACATTCTATTGAAACCTATAGTAAATGGTGTGGCTGACGTGGTATACGGTTCAAGATTTATGGGTGGAAACCCTCACCGTATCCTGTTCTTTTGGCACTCAATAGGAAACAAGTTCCTCACTTTTCTTTCAAACATGTTTACCAACCTGAACCTTACAGATATGGAAACATGCTATAAGATGTTTGAAACTAAAACCATTCAAAGCTTAAAGCTAAATGAAAACAGGTTTGGATTTGAACCAGAGGTAACGGCTAAAATTTCGCGTATTCCAAAAATCAGAATCTACGAAGTGGGCATAAGCTACTACGGAAGAACTTTTGAAGAAGGAAAGAAAATAAGCTGGAAAGATGGTTTCCGAGCCATTTATTGTATTATCAAATACAACCTCTAAAAAGCGTAGCTTATAGATATGGTTGGCATAATTGGCAACTGATCTACACGCTCTCTTTTGTTTCTATCGTAGTAAAATATGTTTTCGTAATTAAGTAGGTTGGTAGCTCCTACTGCAGCCTCAATTTTAGATTTGTTCTTCAATTCAAAATTCCTTTGAATACTGATATCTACCCTGTGGTAGTTTGGCAAACGCTTAGAATTCAGCTCGCCATATAATACATCCAAGGTACCGCCTTCGGTGGTGTAGTCATAGCTCACATCAGGTTCGCCTTCTGCGGTAACAAAACTTTGCTTACTATAATTGCTACGGGTAGGGGTAAATGGAAATCCTGAACCAAAATTATAACGCAAACTCGCTTCCCACACCTCATCTTTTCCAAACGAATAAATTCCTACTAGGTTCAAGTTGTGCCTTCTATCAAAGTATGGATTGTAAACACGGATACCATCATCACGAGTAATTTCTCCTAGGGAATATACACCCCACAGATATACACCTTTTTTCTTGTACGTAACCAAAAAATCCAGGCCTTTGGCTAAGCCACTCTCACCCACATAATCTTTATAAAAAACAGGTGAAGTACCTTCAGGTGCCTCATTTTCGCTTCCGTAAATTTTATTTCTATTCACGTTAATGATTTGGTCAAACTGCTTCAGGTACCCTTCTACGTTTACCGTAATGTAATCTGAAAGTTCTATTTCAAAACCAGCTACTAAGTGTTTGGCTTTTTGCAAGCGTGTATCTACAGGGTTTACTTCAAAAATCTTACTCTCTGTTTCGGGTCCACTTAAAAATCCATAGAAAAGGTTCACTAC
Source organism: Bacteroidia bacterium (assembly GCA_030427785.1). Classification (GTDB taxonomy): domain Bacteria; phylum Bacteroidota; class Bacteroidia; order Flavobacteriales; family Schleiferiaceae; genus Owenweeksia. Next base: position 2,521 of record JAUICR010000057.1, read on the forward strand.
ATCTCGGTCAGAGTTTGAAGCCATTAGGTTTTGAGAATACAATCCTGCAGATGCCTTTACACGAAACCATTCGTTCACTCTATATTTTGCACCTAAGCGAGGCTCAAGCGAAACTTCACTTTGCGAACCATAATAGTGCAGCCTAAATCCCGGCTCAATCAGCCATCTACCGGTGGTTATTTTATATTGAAAAAATGCACCTAGCTCTATCGTATTTTGAGCCTCTAAGGTAGGTATACCTACATCATTTATTAATTTCAGTTCAGTGTTGTAACCTATCATTTCCAAGCCATACTTCAGCTCATCATTATCATTTAAAAAATAGGTGAAATTAAGCCCACCATTAAAACTGCTAATACTAGAAGTACTTGGTCGGCTATTGGCTTCCATAGATTCTATATCGTAATAGGAATAGCTCAATCCACCACCTATAATAGCACTAGAAGCAGACGGAACCGCGGTAAAATCTACTCCTAGTCCATAGGAATTCCAATCTACCGAATTGTTAGTACCATACTTCACTCCATCTTCAAAAGAAAAACCAAAAGCATTGATCTTAGAACCATTTTCACTTTGGGCTGTGAGCTTACCATAAATATCTGTGAAATGAAATGGAAGACCACCAAACTCCGTATCTACATAAGGATAAAATATTGCACTGGTTTGATCTAAGTAGGAGGTTTTGGCTGAAACCAAAAAAGAAGTATTGGTCATACCTCTTTCATTCTTTTTACCTAAAGGTGTTTCTAGCAATAATTTGGCAGTATACGTACTAGCCGATACTTTTCCCGCCATCTTTTTCCTGTTGGCCGACCTGGTCTGAACATCCATAACGGCACTATTTCTACTGCCATACTCAGCATTAAACCCCCCTGTGTATACATCAGCCGATTGCACGATGTCTGCATCAAAAACTGAGAAGAAACCAATAGAGTGAAAAGGATTGTAAATAATCATCCCATCAAGTAAAATTAAGTTCTGAATAGGAGCACCACCTCGTATGTACAATTGTCCCCCTTGGTCTCCCGTAGTAATTACACCGGGCAATACCTGCACGGCCTTTATAATATCGGCATCTCCTCCTACCGAGAATTGGGCAATTTCCTTTGGGTCTAATGTCACAACTCCAGTCAATACTTTTGACTCCCTTGTTTGTCTTTCCACATTAATTACCACTTCGCCAAGCACCTCAGTAGATTCTTCCATGTAAATTTTCTCAGAAGTCAATCTACCCTCTACTACCATCACTTTTACTTTTACCTCAGTGTAGCCCACAAAAGTGGCCACCAGCACTTGCTCACCCACTGGCACATTATTCAGTATAAAGTAACCTTCATCATTGGCTACTGCTCCAATTTGAGTGCCTTCTATTACTACTTCTGCGTAGGCAATAGGCATTTCATCGGCTTTATCTAGTACAAAACCACGCACTTTACTAGTTTGAGCAATAAGACTGGACGAAAGGAAAAGTATAGCGAAAACCGCTAAGGGAAATCTAAAATTCATCTAAAGCTTTTTATAGGGGGAGCCAAATATCCAAATAAATATCTAGGCATAAACAATTTTGTAAAGTAGTTCCTTTAATAAGTCAGAATCTGAGGCCGTAGAGCTCCCAATTCCTTTTGATTTAGTATCGCATTCCAGCATGTATGTAATTATCCTGGCCAGTTTTTTTAAGTCATAATTACGAGCTGCCAGCACATAATCATTTACAAAGTATGGATTTACCTTGAGCAAACTGGCCAAGGCATTTGGGCTTTTATCCTTAGCCTGATGCAGTATCATAACCTTGGAAAAGAAATTATAAAGCACCCCGATAGTCATCACCAAAGGATGGTCTTTAGAATTTGCCTCAAAATACTTTTGTATTGTCATTGCTTTCAAAAAGTCCTTTTTCCCAAGTGCCTTTGTCAATTCAAAAACATTGAAATCCTTACTGATACCAATGTTATCTTCTACCACCACCTCATCTATTGTACCGCCTTTTGGCACTACTAGTTCCAGCTTCTTTAGCTCAGAATCAATTCTTGATAGATCGGTTCCAAGACTTTCAGTCAGCAGCATTCGGGCTTTTATGGTAGAGCCATAGCCACGTTGCTTCAAATGACCATCAATCCAATCGGGCACTTGATTGTCGTACAGCTTCTTTGACTCAAACAAAACATGAAAGTTGCTTAGCAACTTGGTAAATTTCTTTCTCTTGTCCAGTGTCTTGTATTTATACGCCAATACCAGCACTGTACTTTCCAGTGGGTTTTGCACGTACGATTCCAATTCATCAATACGCTTAACACTCTGGGCTTCTTTTACAATTACCACCACCCTATCCGCCATCATAGGGTAGCGCTTGGCCTCTCCTATTATAGAATTTACATTGGTATCGCGGCCATAAAGTATGGTCTGATTAAAACTTTGCTGATCTTCTGGCAAAGCGGTTTTTTCTATCAAATGGGTAAGCTGATCAATAAAATAAGCCTCTTCGCCCATCAAAAAATAGATAGAGGCGAATTTCCCAGATTTTATATCCTTAACGATTTGATGGTAATTCATGCCGCAAAAGAAACACTTTCGGGGCAAAATCTTCACAATGCATTCTTCTATAAAACATAAAATAGTACAATGCACTTAATACCTTTGCCGCCATGTTCAAAAATCTCATACCACTAAATCTTCCTGAAGCCAACCTTAAGATGGCCAAAAAAGACGGAGCGCTAATGGTGTGGGATGACATCCGAAAAAAATACTTGCAGCTGACACCCGAAGAATGGGTGCGCCAGCATTTTGTGCATCATCTATTGGCCCTTGGCTACCCTTCGTCAGCCCTGGCACTCGAAGGCGGTTTTCAATTGCACAAGCAGTTGCAACGCACCGACATATTGATTTATAAAAATGCAAGTCCGCGTGTGCTGGTAGAGTGTAAAGCACCCCAAGTACCCATTAGCCAAAAAACCTTTGACCAGGCCGCTCGGTATAACCTGCATTATAAAACGCCCTATTTATTACTGACCAACGGTATTCAGCATATTGCTGCCCAAGTAGACTACGAATCCGGTCAATATCACTTTTTAGAAAACATACCTCCTTACAATGAAATTTGAGCAATTAACTATCGTCAAAGGAAAAGAGCGCGCTATTCATAGAAAGCATCCCTGGGTTTTTTCGGGAGCTTTAAAAAAAATACCTGCTTATTTGAATGATGGCGAATTGGTAGAACTACTTGATTACAAACAAAACTTTTTGGGAGTAGGTTTCTTCAAAAATGGCAGCATTGCGGTGAGCCTACTCTCTTTTGAACCTATTGATAATATTTCCACTTTCATAAATGAACGTATTCAAAATGCGATAAACTACAGAAAGTCGGTAGGAGTAGAAACAAGAGAAACTAATTGCTACCGACTGGTATTTGCTGAAGGTGATGGTATGAGCGGATTGATTATAGACAAATATGCTGATACGGCTGTGGTGCAAATTCATCACCCGGGGTGGCTACCTTTCCTTCAGGTCATTGCAAAATCATTAGTGGCCTCCAAAATATGCAAACATGTATATAGCAAGCCGAGCGATAAACTTAACCTCAGCGAAGAACACCGAGGCACAATTGCAGGTGAAAGCACATCGGGTATAGTACTAGAAAATGGGCTTCAATTCAAGATAGATTGGCAAGGAGGACAAAAAACTGGTTTCTTTTTAGACCAAAGAGAAAACCGCAAACGCTTGGCAGATTTTTGCAAAGACAAGGAAGTGCTCAATACTTTTTCGTACACAGGTGGCTTTTCGGTATATGCACTGGCGGCTGGCGCCAAAAGAGCTGTATCGGTAGATATTTCGCAATCTGCTATTGACCTGGCGATTGAAAATGCTGAGCTAAATAAACTTGGCAAAAACCATGAAGGAATTGCCAGCGATGTATTTGAATATTTAAAGCAGGAAAGTCAACAATTTGATGTGATTATTTTGGATCCACCAGCTTTTTCTAAAAGCCGAAGAACTACCCACAATGCGGTACAGGCATACAAACGCTTAAATATTGCAGGAATCAAAGCCGTTAAGAAAACTGGGTTCATATTTACATTTTCATGCTCACAGCATGTGGATGCAAAATTGTTTGAAGACACTATTAGAGCTGCAGCTATAGAAAGTGGAAGAAGTGTACGCGTGGTAGAGCGATTAGGCCAACCTGCTGATCATCCTGCCAATATTTTTCATCCTGAAGGCGAGTACCTCAAAGGGTTAATCTTGGCGGTAGAATAGCAGAAAAGAACTATTTACTGGCTTCTCCTTCTCAACCTTAAGAAATGCTAAAGTACCCGCTACCGTAGCCCATACCGGTGCTATCACCCAACCAACAAACGGAATAAGAAAGCAGCCGTAAAAGGCAAGGCCTACTCCCGATACCGTCCACATATTTTTGCGCATCCAACTTCTGGTTACACGTGACGGAAATCTGTAGCGCTCGGGGCTGTAGTCCATAAGGGCAAATCCAAAAAAATAAGATTGTACTAGCAGAATAACAAAAGGACTTAACAAACCTACAAATGGCACAAAGGCTAGCAATGACAGTAAAAAAGTCAGGAGCATTTCTACTATAAAATTCTGTAAATTGATAAGAACAGCGCGCCACACATCTCTTGCCAATTGGCTCCAGCTGAATCTAAACTCACGACCCGTTTCTAGGGTATCTACCGCTTCGGAAAGGAGAGATAAGAAAGGCGAAAGCAATACCAAGATCAGGTATTTGTAAATAGCAAAATACACCAGGAATATTAATAAGCGGATAGTCCAGCCCAGTAGAAAGGCTACAACTCCAGTCCAATCTGTTTGCTCTATTCCAAAAAAATCGTAAACCCAATCCACTATTCCAGCCCCTGCTACTATGCTGAACCAAACCACCAATCCGAGCAAGGCCACATTTAATAATATGGGAACAAACAAGTACCTGCTAATTTTTCCTGACCCAAACAGACGAAGGGCTCTACCATAGCTTTGAGTAGCAATTGAAAATTGACTTACGATTCCCATATTGAATAATTACTTTTGCGCGATAAATTTAAACGATGGAAAACAGACTGCTCGCCATTTCTCCAATAGATGGCCGATACCGCAAAACTACAGACAAGCTTAAAGATTATTTTTCTGAATACGCGCTTATACAATACCGCTTGCGCGTAGAAGTGGAGTATTTTATCGCGCTTTGCGAAATTCCACTTCCTCAGCTTATTGATTTCGATCGTTCTAAGTTTATTGAGATGCGCGACATCTATCTTGATTTTACAGTAGCTGATGCTCAAAAAATCAAAGAAATAGAAAGCGTAACCAATCATGATGTAAAAGCCGTAGAGTACTTCATCAAAGAAAAAATGGATAAGCTTGGTTTAGAAAAATACCGTGAGTTTGTGCATTTTGGCTTGACCTCGCAGGATATTAACAATACAGCGGTGCCCCTTTCTATAAAAGAGTTTATAGAAAATGAATACACCACCGATTTGGGCGAACTAATTGTTACACTTACCCAATTGGCTGAAGAATGGGAAGATATTCCAATGCTGGCTCGTACCCATGGCCAACCCGCCTCGCCTACCCGCTTAGGAAAAGAAGTAATGGTATATGTAGAGCGTCTCGATCAGCAGTTACGTCAGTTGCGTCATATTCCGCATTCGGCAAAGTTTGGCGGAGCCACAGGAAACTTTAATGCTCACCACATTACTTACCCTGAGCAAGATTGGAGGGCTTTTGCTGAAGATTTTGTGAATGGAAATTTAGGCTTACAACAGTCTTGGCCTACCACACAGATTGAGCACTACGATAACTTAGCAGCCCTATTTGATTGCCTAAAGCGCATCAACACCATCATTCTGGATTTGGACCGAGATATGTGGACTTACATTTCCATGGATTATTTTAAGCAAAAAATAAAAGAAGGCGAAGTAGGTTCATCGGCTATGCCGCATAAAGTAAATCCTATCGACTTTGAAAACAGCGAAGGAAACCTTGGTATTGCCAATGCTCTATTTGAGCACTTATCTGCCAAACTTCCGCTTTCGCGTTTGCAGCGCGACTTAACGGATAGCACAGTTCTCAGAAACGTAGGTGTACCATTAGGGCATACCCATATTGCTATTATGAGTACCCTAAAAGGACTCAACAAACTTTTGCTTAATCAAGATAAAATTGAAGCCGACCTGGAAGACAATTGGGCTGTAGTAGCTGAGGCTATTCAGAACATTTTGAGACGCGAAGGTTTTGCTAACCCATATGAAGCATTAAAAGGATTGACTCGCAAGAATGAAAAGGTGAATCAAAATAGCATCGCGGCATTTATTGATGGTCTTGATATTTCTGATGCTCTTAAAGTGGAATTGAAAGCCATTACTCCGAGTAGTTATACTGGGCTGTAGTCATTAAAGAGTAGCTTCATTTGATTTTGGCAAAAACCTAATAATGCCTTCTAAATTTTACGTTTATGCCATCTGAAAATAAAGAAAACCCAAAAGTAAAAAGTGAATTACACCCGCGTAATAAGCACCGAAATCGTTATGATTTCAAAGCGTTAATTAAGGCTAATTCTGCTTTAAAGGCATTTGTAAAACTGAATGACTATGGGGATGAATCTATCGACTTTTTCAATCCTGAAGCGGTAAAAGAGCTAAACAGAAGTATTCTCTTTCTTCATTATGGTTTACAATATTGGGATATTCCCGAGGGCTATTTATGCCCTCCTATTCCTGGCCGTGCTGATTATATTCATCACATAGCCGAATTGCTGGAAGCTAGCCCAAGGCCTACGGGATACCCAAAAATAAAGGGAGCAGACATTACCTGTCTTGATATTGGCGTGGGAGCCAATTGTATTTATCCCATTATTGGTTTTAAGGAGTATGGCTGGCATTTTATTGCCACCGATATAGACCGCGAAGCTCTTGAGGCAGCCTTAAAAAATATTAATAGCAACCCTGACCTAAGAGGAAGCACAGACCTACGCCTGCAGTGGAACCCACACAATGCCCTGACAGGAATGATAAAAGAAGGTGAACTTGTAGATGTGGTGATTTGTAATCCACCATTTCACGCTTCTAAGGCGGAGGCTTTTAGTTCGAACATTCGAAAGACAAAAAACCTAAAGGGTAAAAAGGTAGTAAAACCCACTTTCAATTTTGGCGGGCAAAGCAATGAGCTGTGGTGCGAAGGTGGAGAAGAACGGTTTGTAAAAGACCTGATTTTTGAAAGCCGGCAATTTTCCGAAACCTGTCTTTGGTTTACCACACTTGTTTCTAAAGAAACAAACTTGCGCACTTTTTATCGTACCCTGAAAAAGGTAGGTGCCCACGAAGTAAAAACCATTGAGATGAAGCAAGGCCAAAAAACAAGTAGAATTTTGGCGTGGACCTTCCTAAATGAGGAAGACCAGAAACTTTGGTGGACTTAAGCAAAACCTCTTTTATTTAGAAACATTATCAATAGAAAGTGCAACTCTATGACAGCTTTCAAAATGATTTGCCATTTCATACTTTCGCGGTAGGCTAAAAAGCCGCATTTGCACCATTAAAATATAGATCTATGATTTTTGACTTGGATATGATTAAGGCAGTGTACGCTCGTTTTCCTGAGCGTGTAGAAGCTGCTCGTAAGGTAACTGGACATCCACTTACACTCTCTGAAAAAATATTGTATTCCCACCTTTGGGATGGAAATGCGGAAACCGCTTTTAAGCGTGCCGATTCGTATGTAGATTTTGCTCCTGACCGCGTAGCTATGCAGGATGCTACCGCTCAGATGGCTCTTTTGCAGTTTATGCAAGCAGGAAAAGAAAAAGCCGCTGTGCCTTCTACAGTTCATGCCGATCACTTGATTCAGGCAAAACTTGGAGCCGACAAAGATCTTCAGGAGTCGATTAATAAAAACAACGAGGTATTCAACTTCCTTTCTTCTGTTTCCAATAAATATGGAATCGGATTTTGGAAGCCAGGTGCTGGTATTATTCACCAGGTAGTATTAGAAAACTACGCCTTTCCGGGTGGAATGATGATAGGTACCGATAGCCACACAGTAAATGCCGGTGGACTAGGAATGGTAGCCGTAGGTGTAGGTGGCGCTGATGCCGTAGATGTAATGGCCGGAATGCCCTGGGAGCTTAAATTCCCAAAACTAATTGGCGTGAAGCTTACTGGTAAACTAAGCGGTTGGTCTTCTCCTAAAGACGTGATTTTGAAAGTTGCAGGCATCCTTACCGTAAAGGGTGGAACCGGTGCTATTGTTGAATATTTTGGAGAAGGTGCTAAGGCCCTTTCTTGTACTGGTAAAGGTACTATCTGTAATATGGGTGCTGAGATTGGTGCTACCACCTCCACTTTCGGTTATGATGATAGCATGCGCAGATATCTGGCTGCTACCGGTCGTCAGGACATTGTTGACTTAGCAGACCCTATAGCTGAACACCTTACTGGTGATGACGAGGTGTATGCCAATCCCGAAAAATATTTTGATCAGGTAATTGAAATCAACCTAGATGAATTGAAGCCACATATCAATGGGCCTTTTACACCAGATTTAGCTACTCCTGTATCAGAAATGAAAGCTAAGGCCGAAGCTAATGACTGGCCAATGAAAGTAGAATGGGGACTGATTGGTTCTTGTACCAACTCTTCTTATGAAGACATTTCGCGAGCCGCTAGTATTGCTAAGCAAGCCGTAGAAAAAGGATTATCGCCAAAAGCAGAATTCGGTATCAATCCAGGGTCAGAGCAGGTGCGTTATACGATTGACCGCGATGGCTACATTGATATATTTGAGCAATTGGGTGCGATGATTTTTACCAATGCATGTGGACCATGTATAGGTCAATGGGCCAGAGCAGGTGCTGATAAGCAAGAAAAAAACACCATCGTTCATTCTTTCAACAGAAACTTTAGCAAACGTGCCGATGGTAACCCTAATACCCATGCCTTTGTAACCTCTCCCGAAATGGTGGCAGCCATAGCCATATCAGGTAATTTGGGTTTCAACCCTGAAACTGATACACTAATCAACAACAAAGGTGAAGAAGTAAAATTAGATGCTCCAACTGGGCACGAATTACCACCTAAAGGTTTTGATGTAGAAGATCCGGGATACCAAGCTCCGGCTGCTGATGGTAGCGGAATAGAGGTAGTAGTAGCACCAGATTCTGAGCGTTTGCAATTGTTAGAACCATTTGCACCGTGGGACGGTAAAAATATAAACGGTGCCAAGCTTTTGATAAAAGCAGAAGGCAAGTGTACTACCGATCACATTTCTATGGCAGGGCCATGGTTGCGTTACCGCGGACATTTAGATAATATTTCTAACAACTGCTTGATTGGTGCTGTAAACGCTTTTGGTGGCTTGACCAACAAAGTGGTAAATCAGCTTACTGGCGAAAAAGGCGAAGTACCTGCTACGGCTCGTGCTTACAAAGCTGCTGGCGTTCCTTCTATAGTGGTGGGAGACCATAACTATGGCGAAGGTTCTTCTAGAGAGCATGCGGCCATGGAGCCACGTTTCTTAGGCGTAAGAGCTGTAATTGTAAAATCTTTTGCTCGTATCCACGAAACCAATCTTAAGAAACAAGGGATGCTAGGATTGACCTTTGCTACCGAAAGTGATTACGATAAGATAAAAGAAGATGATACTTTCAACTTTATCGACTTAAATGCATTTGCCCCTGGTAAGCAATTGACACTTGAAGTAGTGCATGCCGATGGAAGTAAAGACCTAATTATGCTAAACCATACCTATAACGCTCAGCAGATTGAGTGGTTTAAGGCTGGTAGCGCTTTGAATAAGATTAAATCGGATAATGCGAAGTAGTAGTAAGTATAGAGTATTGAGTACTTAGTACTAAGAGGCTAGATTTTAAAATCTACTATAGGTCCCTCATCAGCAATGGTGGGGGATTTTTTATTGCTATTTTTCCGTCATGAACAATCGAAGACAAATTTTTCCATTTTTGAAAAGCATATGGAATTCAGCTTGGGGTAAAATCAGTGCATTCCTTATCGGATTGGCTTTGATGTTGACCGTGCTTAATCAAGTGAGAGACACTTATTTTAACTTTTTTCCAAAAGAACCATTATTCTTTTCAGCTGAACCTGCTATTATTAATTCTAAAGACACTCTTTTAATTTATGCTGGAAATGAATACTCTAAGCAAGAAAGGCCTCTATCAATTGAATATGACGGAGTCATATTGTTAAACGCAGGTAGGCTGGAAAAAACAAATGGCACAGTAAGATGGTTTCTGAAGTTGAACGAAAACCAAAACCTTACAGATAAGAACTTGAGTACTGGAACTCACTCCATTAAAGCTGGATTTAATGGAGAATTTTCCGCAAACTTTTGCATTGAAATTCTAAATGAAGCTCCTTTAACCCAAGGAACTATTGATTCTAAACTAAACAGCATTGGTGACAGTTTAATTCTTGATGTGCAAGGTGCGATTTTAAGTAGTCTTAAAGACTCTAATAATGAACTCAGAGTAATTCTTAAGTCTACCGCAAATGGTAGGGTTACTCAGGCCATCGCAACTTCAAGACTTATACAAGATAGTGTTATTGGCGATTATTATTTGTTCCACGTAAAAAAGACCTTTCCAATAGGAATATTAAACATGAACAATGGTGAAGGGAAGTTTGAAATCATTTCACAAGATGCCGCTGGCAATGAGATAACCGAGATAATTTCTTATAGTGAAATCTCACCAGGAAGCAAAATTGATTTCGGTGGCAATTTCCTTGATACTGTTGGATCAATTGAGTTACACTCTAAAAATGGAGTATTAACTGCGCCAGAACCCAAACCTACTGGGACAAATGAAATCATGAAAACGAAAGGAAAAACTTTTCCTCCTTTTTCATATTCTTCGGAGAGTGGATTTCTTAAAAATCTAGAATCGCTAGCAAGTATTGGATGCGTAAGGAAAAAAGAGGGTGATTATGTAGTCTCAATCGAATTCAAAGAAGGTGTTAAGCTTGAAGACATCGCTGGCTTAAAAGTAACAGTTCTTGAATTTGAAAAATATGCCCAGGTCTCGGAATATGGCCAATCAGTGCAATTGGAGTTGCACGGTAGAAAAGCAAGCAGCGTTTTAAACGTTCAAAACCCGTACAATGATGAAAATATAAAACAAAGCAGCTTTGGAATTGCAGTTCTTGTTATGATGAAATCTGAAACCAGTGCTCCTGAAAATAACATTTACGGTTCGGTTGTGGATTTGAAACTTGAAGACTTTTTACCTAAACCTTAAGAACTGTAACAGCTTCTTCTACCTGAAACAGGCCGTTCGCGAGTCCTGACAGCTTTATCAAGACAACCTCAACTAACCTCTAAGAGCTAAGTGAGATCACAGTCAGTCTGAGTGCCGCGAAGAATGAGCGGTGTATCGAAGACTGGGGCATCAAATCGAGCACCCTTCGATACAATTCTTCATTCTTCAGAATCACTCAGGGTGACAGACAGAAAAACAAGGCGATGAACTCTAAAAATTTGAAACATCCACAAATTCTTACCGAGACTTAATCACACGTTTCACTACCTTCGGCACACCTGATTAACCCGGTCTGCGTTTATTCATAAACGTATGTATATGTTAGGTGATTTCTTTATTTGGTGTGCAGGCAGCGACACCTCCATCCTCAGGCGCTGTCCTCGCTCTGAGCGAATCAAACACATTGGTTTTGGAACCTTGGTACTCATACCGGCCATCCTAGCCTTGGTAAGTATGACTTATGCCCTCAGCACCGTAGGCCAATTGCAAGAGCATTTATGGCTGGCATTCATTGGAGGCATCGTTTGGGCACTCATTATTTTTAGCTTTGATAGATATATTGTTTCTACCCATCGTAGAAAACTCCAAAACAAAGATGAGCTAAAAAGCCCTGCCTTTTATTTGCGCTTTCTCTTTGCTTTTATTCTTGGTATAGTCATTTCCCATCCCATAGTACTCCTGTATTTTGATGGCAGCATAACCGATACCATTAAGCAAAATAAGGTGGAACATCAAAAAGAGATACAAGCAGAATACGATGCTCGAATTCAGAAAACCGAAAAGCAATTGGCTGTAATAGATAGTAATTATTACGCTAAAGAAAAAGCCAGAGACCTGCAAGCAGATGTGGTGGCCAGAGAAATAGATGGTGAGGTGATTAAAAATGCTAAGGGTGAAATCGTAACCACAGGAATTTACGGCAAGGGTCCTTCGGCCGAAAATAAAATCAGGCATCTTCAAAAACTGGAAACTGAACTTAAGACCTTGCGAAAAACGGATAGTATCCTAAAATCTAATCTATTTGCCGAAAAGGCTCAGCTACAAAAAGAGGCCGATAGCAACATTGCGGCATACAATGTTTCATTTGACTACCTAAGACGTGAGTTAGCACTGGAACAAATGAAAGAGGAGAACTCTATCGTTTGGGTCACCCAATGGTTTTTGATGTTTCTATTTGTATTGGTGGATATTCTACCTGTTACTTTCAAAACCTTTGCTCCCTTTGGCATGTATGATAAAGTTTTGATGGACGACAGTAAGATTGTAAAAACGCTTAACAGTGATGAAAGGGCGACAGTATTGCAAAAGGCCTATCACAAGCTAAACACCGATTTCTCGGATGAAAACCAAATTTGAAATTATTGACCGGCTACACTCCTATACCGAATAACCAAATTAGTAGGGATGGCTAAAACATCTTTATTAAGTTTGGACAAATTTCCTACTCTATGAAAAAGCTCGTTTTAATAATAGCCGCTTTACAACTATTTACATCCTGCAAAAAAGTTGATAGCCTTACCCAGTTCCACTTAGACTATACAAGCTCAGTAGTTATTCCTTCTTCTGCAGGAATTAATCTCCCGCTCAATTTATTTACCCCAGAAATTGAATCGAATTCTGAATCTGAATTTGCGGTAAACGATACCAAGAAGGACTTAATTGAAGAAATCATTTTAACTCAACTAGACCTTACTATCACTTCTCCTACAGGAGGTGATTTTGGATTTTTAAAATCAATTGAGGTATACATTTCTGCCGAGGGGCTATCTGAAATCATGGTGGCTTCCAATACTGATATTCCGGATAATGCTGGCGCCAAAATCAGTTTGACTCCAACTAATAAGGATCTAAAAGAATATATTAAAAAGGACAAATTCAATTTAAGATTGAACTATGTAACAGATGAAGTACTTACCTCCGATTATCACATTGATGTTTACACCAAGTTTTTTGTAGATGCAGAAATATTGGGACAATAAGACTACAAACATCCGCAGAGTTCTATTATAGCCGCCTTTATTTAGGCTAGAGCTCGTTACACTTTTCAGCACGTAAGAATAAACTTCCTGAGGATAATTTTTAGTACTTTCCTCCAAAATATAAAACGGTGAAATATCTAGTTTGTCTTGGAATTCTATTTGGCGCTTTTGTAGCTAATGCTCAATTCTTCAGCTCAGTTGGGTTTAAATCGGGAGCAACCTTCTCCAATCAAAATTGGAAGTATATAACCGATTATAGTTTGGATACAGAAGTGCGTACAAGTTTTCAATGGGCCTTTATGGCGGATGCATTCAGTTCTAAATACTTTGCGCTTAATCTCGAGTTCGGGCGAATTGAAAAAGGAATGACTGATGATCCTCCTTTCAATTTATTTAAAACTACTACTACCTACTACTCCCCTCCTGCTTATCAAGACTACAGATACGATTATGTATACTTATCTACTTTAGCTAAGTTCAAATATCCATTAGGCAATTTTACTCCCTATGGCCTGATTGGCCCGCGATTGGATTACATGACTCAAAAGATAATACCCTATGATGCCGTGGATGCCAATGACATTAATGACGTTATCCTAGGTTTAAATTTTGGTCTGGGAGTTAGTTATAAAATCAAGCGCATCAGCTTTTGTATTGAAGCCGAACAGCAATGGGATTTGAGCAAATTTGCAAACGAAGGAAAGACACTAACCAACAAAACGGCTGATGTGAAGAATACCGCATTATTGCTGAGTTTTGGAATCAGCTATCATTTACATCAAAAAGAATAAGTACTAAAAGAACATGAAAACAATTGGATCCTCTTGCTTGCCCTTTCGATTAATTAATACCCTTTTATTTTTCTTCTTTCTTCTTGTAAGTGTTGGGGCCAATGCCCAAATAGTAGAATCTATTGGGCTAAAATCTGGCATTACCTTTAGTAATCAAGAATGGACATATGGTAGGGATTCGTTTAATAGAGTCCAAAAAACCAGAACAGGCGTAAACATTGCATTCATTACCGAAATGTTCAGTTCCGAATACTTTAGTTTGAGCACCGATTTAGGATATATCCAAAAAGGATCAGTTGAAACGTGGGCTGTAACGGATGAAAATAATCCAGAAGGAAATGGTCAAACGGTGGATATAAACTCACGTTACGACTTCCTGTATTTTTCGCCACAGGCTAAACTCAAGTTGCCAATACAGCAATTCACTCCTTATGCGTTATTAGGGCCGCGCCTAGATTATTACGTTCATAGCGCAAGTAAAAATGAATTACTCGTATCAGCCTTGTTATACTCCATGGATGTTAACAATGTGATTTTTGGCTTGAATTATGGCATCGGCATTCAGTATGATTTTGATGCTATCTCAATCTTTATTGAAGGACAGTATCAGCAGGATATCACTAAGTTCTTCTCAAATGAACCCGACCCGAATAA
>JAUICR010000058.1 GCA_030427785.1 Bacteroidia bacterium
TAAGAATGATAATTCCTAAAAAGACAATAAAAATGATACTAAAACTTAGCACCCCAGCATTGGCAGATTTGTAATAAGCTGTATCGTAAAATGTAACCAGAAATAAGGGTAGGGTACCTATGGGTTGAATTTGGGCTAAGTACTGATCACCGTGATATCTAGTGTCAAAAGTGGATGACTCTCTTCCTTTTATCATAGCATGTACAGATTTCTTATTGTCCATATCAAAAAGGATATTCTCGTGCAGGTTTTTGGTTTTGTCAGAATGAAGAATCACATCGCCTTCAGGATTGATGAAAGCGAATTTGATACCCGTTCGGAGTACAGGGTTGTTTACCGATTGTATATGGGCAGTCATACTTACTACCATATCGCCTTGGCTAGATGGGGCCGATAGTACAGCATAAGGCTTACCTGTAGTTACTGAGTAAATTGATTGTAAAAAGAACTCCTTAGGTATATTGGGCTCGTTTGTAAAAAAATCCCATTTCCAGGCTTCACCATTTGCTATAGAAGAAAAATAAGCACGCTTACTTACATCTACTTTTTTTGTGTTTTCGGCCCGGGTTGAGTATTTATTGATTTGCTCACCTTTTTCATTTATCCACGCAATCATGTCAAAGCTCTTATATAGCTTCGGACTGACGGTAGGGTGTGTATTGAGGCTCACTATATCGGTGGTAAGCGAGTCGTGGTAAAGCTTGTCATAGATGTGCATCTGCTCTAAAGCACTACTTATTTCGCTCGTAAAATTAGAAGCGATATTACCAGCTATTCGGTTTAGCGCCATGTTCATTTTACCATTTCTGTACGATCTGTATTGAAGCCCATTTAGCGTAAGCAGGCAAGCGAGAGAAGTAATTCCAAAAAGGGATACGAGTGTTATTATCAGATCAAATTTATTAAGCCGCTCAGTTTTTGAGATGAGTAAAAGCTTGATAAAAGGAAAGCTCAAGAGCAGGACAAAAAAGATTATTACGGTAAGTATAATAGTGAAAGGAGCCAGCTGCATGCTGTGATCTTGGTAATCACTCAAAGTCATGATACCTATCAATCCGTAACGCTTATTGGAGTTTTGAACTCTGAAAGGATAAGTAAAAACTTTATGGGGCACACCACTTAGGGTAATGGTTTTTTCCGTTCCGGGCATTAATCCTGAGTTGGTATTGCTAAGTGTACATAATGAGTCTAAAGACAACTTATGAATGCCTAAATTCCCGGTTTGATATAATACATGCGACTCATCCACCAGCACATACTCCTGAAACTCCTCCATCCACAGCAAATTCTTCATAAAGGTTTCTAAGCTTTCGCCCCAAGTCCACACTTTTTCTTTGGAGTTAATTTTTACCTTTTTCGTTACTCTTACCTCGTTTGAAGAAATAGATACAGACGAATCAATTGCATCCATAGAGTAGTAATCACGGTATTCCAAGATGTATAGGTTGGGATTGATAGCCCCACTTTGTTTTGCGATTTTCACCTCGTGTTGGATAGACTTGAAGTCATCGGCCTTAAAATCTTTTTTGATGTTAGCTACATTGCTGCTAAAGGTTTTAATCTTACCATCAAAGTCATCAGATATTTGAGCAAGTATCCTGAAATTGTGTTCAGAAAGATGTTCTTCGCGCTCATTTACATGAAGTATGAAATAGAGAAAAATACAGGCGATTACAATAAAAAAACCAGAAAGTACCTGTATGGTTTTACGAGTTTTGGCGGTCATCGTATTTGGCTATTATTAGGTTGGGCAACTAATTTAAGCAAACCTTTTAGATGAAGTAATTGGTTTTTAGCTTTTTGCTTCTTTGCGCATCGCTACAAAAAATACTTTGGGCTTTTGTATTTTTCCCCACCACAATGAAACGTTACTACCAAATACTTGGCATAAGCGAAGGCGCTACCAAATCTGATATTAAAAAGGCTTATCGAAAAATGGCCTTGAAATATCACCCGGATGTAAATAAAGGGCCTGGTGCGGAGGCAAAGTTCCTCTCTATATTAGAAGCATACGAGTACTTAATTGGTATCCGAAAGATTAAGCAAAACCGAAAAGGCCCAATGCCCACTGACGAAAGTGATAAGGTATATGAGGCAGCTAGAAAAGCGGCTGAAGCTAAAGCTAAAGCTCAATACAGAGAGAGAGTTAGAAAGTTTAGGGCCGAGCAAGAAAAAAAGCAAACCGCAGAATATCAAAAAGCAACTTTTATACTGGTAGGTATTGTAGTCCTTGCCCTGGCCATTTGGCAAGGATATAGGTTTTTAAATTCACTTATGATAAACAATAATCCTGTGGTGGTGCAGGCTACGGTAGTTGATCTTGAAATGAAAAGAATGATTTACAGGTTCCCAGTAGGCGATAAAACCGTAACAGAGAGAATGTACGTAAGTAACTTAGGCGCAGAAATGTTAACTGCCACAGGACTTCCTATTAAGATAGGCGATAGTTTTGAGCTTACTTACTCTTATGGCTATCCTCAGTTTCATAAGGTGAATTTTGAGCGGGTAAGCACCCATACCATGAAGAATTATGTGGTGGCCACCACCAAGTCTTTAGAACAGATATATAGTCATGACTGGGCCCACCTGGGTGAACAAGATAAAATTGAAAGGGCCGCTTGCATTACTTTTCATGTATTTGATATATATGGGTATTCAGGTTTGGCCAATATTATTTATCACGATGTTAACCTTTTAGAAAACTTCTCCAATAATAGCTGGAAGTGGAATAGGATGATAGAAGATGAAAAATACAAATCTATCTTAGATTCTTGCTCAACTTTTAGTGCCCATTAAGGCCTGAAAGATTATATCAGACTCTCATTTTTCCTTTACTTTTGAGGCCTTTAATTTCAGCTGATATTTCATGGTTATAAAACCTAGTCTTCCAAAGGGTACCCGCGATTTTGGACCCGATTCAATGGTCAAGAGAGAGTATATTACTTCAGTAATAAAAGATGTGTTTGGCAAATATGGTTTTCGACCCATCGAAACTCCGGCTATGGAGAATTTACAAACCCTCACGGGTAAGTATGGCGAGGAAGGGGATAGGTTGATATTTAAAATTTTGAATTCAGGTGATTTTATCAAAAAATCTGATGCCAAGGCTTTTGCAGAAGAAGACAGTTCGGCTTTTGGTAATTCAGTTTCTGAAAAGGCCTTGCGTTATGATCTTACCGTGCCATTCGCACGTTTTGTAGTTCAGCACCAAAACGATCTTACGTTCCCCTTTAAGAGATATCAAATTCAACCTGTGTGGCGAGCTGATAGGCCGCAGAAAGGACGCTTTAGAGAATTTTACCAATGTGATGCTGATGTGGTTGGGTCCAATTCATTGATGTTGGAGTTAGACTTTATACGCATTTATGATGAAGTTTTTAAAACCCTAAAAGTACCTGCGGCTATTCATATCAATAATCGTAAAATATTAGCAGGCTTGGCCGAAGTGTTGGGCATTACAGAAAGGCTTACAGAGTTTACAGTAATACTAGATAAGCTGGATAAAATAGGAGAAGAAGGCCTGAGAAAGGATTTTGCGAAAAACAATTTTGCCCCAGCGGTAGCCGATGGTTTGTTTGCTATCCTAAATGCCGGTAGTAATGTGGATAAATTAGTGGCCATCAAAAACACATTGGGTGCAAGTAGTCTGGCGATGGAAGGTCTGGAAGAGTTAAACTTCGTTTTTGCTCAAGCAGATTCATTAAACCTTAAGAATGATTTGGTACTAGACATCAGCCTGGCTCGTGGGCTCGATTATTATACAGGAGCCATTTTTGAAGTAAAGCCCAAAGGTGTCTCTATAGGCTCTATAGGCGGGGGTGGCAGGTATGATGATCTTACCGGGATTTTTGGTATGAAGGATTTACCCGGAATTGGAATTTCATTTGGATTGGACCGTATTCAACTAGTAATGGAAGACCTAGAGCTTTTTCCTCAAATGGAAGGAAGCAGGGTGGACGTGATGTTTGTAAACTTTGGTAAGGAAGAAGCCCTGTATAGCTTAAAATTAGCCAATGAGTTGCGAGATCAGGGCGTAAAGGTGGAGGTGTATCCTGATGGAGCTAAAATGAAAAAACAGATGGATTATGCCAATAAAGCTAATATCCCTCATGTAATATTAATAGGAAGCCAGGAAATAGCGGCCGAAAACTTTGTTCTTAAAAAAATGGAGGACGGCACTCAATTAAACCTAAGTAGAATAGAATTATTTGAATATTTCTCAAACAACAATAGTACTCAACATGGACACTAGTCATCATCAAATAAGCAATAGTCACCTTTCTATTAAGGAGCTTTATCAAGTATTAAACGAAGGGATGGCTGTAGCGCTTTCGGCCGAATCTAAAAACAATATTCAGGACTGTAGAGACTATTTAAATCAAAAGATCGATAAGGCCGAAGATCCTATTTATGGCATAAATACGGGATTTGGGTCTTTATATAATATTAGCATAGAAGGAAAAGACCTATCTCAACTGCAAGTGAATTTGGTGAAATCACATGCTTGTGGTACAGGTAAAATTGTTCCTGCCGAAATTGTGCGCATTATGCTGTTGCTTAAGGCTCGATCACTGTCTTTTGGGCACTCGGGTATTTCGGTAGAGGTAGTGGAACGATTGATATACATGTACAATGAAGACCTTTTGCCTCTGATATTTGATCAGGGTTCATTGGGAGCTTCTGGAGATTTGGCACCTCTAGCACATCTTTCATTACCGCTGATTGGCGAGGGAGAGATACTGGATAATGAGGAATGGAAAAAAGCCTCTGATGTTTTAAAGTCAAAAAAACTTAAACCAATTGAGCTTCAATCTAAGGAGGGACTTGCGCTGCTAAACGGTACGCAGTTTATGGCATCCTATGGTTGTGCAATTTTATTTAAAGTACGCAAATTAAGCTACTTATGCGACCTTGTTGCAAGTATATCATTAGATGGCTACGATGGCCGACCAGAGCCGTTTGATCTACTTATTCATTATGCGCGTCCGCATAATGGGCAAATTGCAACAGCCAAAAGGATAAATGAATTTTTGGTAGATAGTGAGTTGATTTCTAGAAAGAAAAAGCACGTTCAAGATCCTTATTCGTTTAGATGTATTCCGCAAGTCCACGGTGCCAGCAAAGATGCTTTTGATTATGTAGAAAAGGTAATGACTACAGAAATCAACTCAGTAACCGATAACCCTACCATTTTTCCAAAAGAAGATAAAATCATATCAGGTGGTAATTTTCACGGTCAAACTTTGGCAATCGCTCTAGATACTTTGGCGATAGCTACGGCCGAACTTGCTAATATTTCGGAGCGCAGAACGTATTTACTTGTAAGTGGCCAAAGAGATTTACCGGCATTCTTGGTAGGGGTGCCCGGATTAAATTCGGGACTAATGATTGCCCAGTATACTGCTGCATCCATTGTAAGTAAGAATAAGCAATTGTGCACACCTGCTTCTGTAGATTCTATTGTTTCGTCTAATGGGCAGGAAGATCATGTAAGCATGGGGGCCAATGCTGCTACCAAGGCGTGGGAAGTTATTGATAACCTAGAAACCGTACTAGCAATTGAGTTAATCTGTGCTTCACAAGCAATTCATTTCCGA
Organism: Bacteroidia bacterium; assembly: GCA_030427785.1. Classification (GTDB taxonomy): domain Bacteria; phylum Bacteroidota; class Bacteroidia; order Flavobacteriales; family Schleiferiaceae; genus Owenweeksia. The sequence goes on from JAUICR010000058.1 coordinate 5,598, forward strand.
AAGGATAAGACTTCTCCATTTCTAGAGTCATTTCTAGAGTCATTTAGGCAAGAAGTACCAATAATAGATGAGGATAGAATTTTGTCTTTGGATATTGCTGCAGCCAAAAAGTTTATATCAGAGATAGAAGTAGATGCTGATTTAATCTTTTAGCGAAAAAGGGTAAGGTAACCAGTGCGATGCTCCTTGCCCGATTGAAGGGAGTAGGTATACACATCTTCTTTTCCTTGCTGACCATCGTGGTTTCCGTCCCAAAATTCTGTGAATGGAGAATTGGTTTCAAATACTATTTGACCCCATCTGTTGTATATTTTTAAATAGTCGTTTTCTCCACAGGCATCTCCCGTAAGTACGAATTGTTCATTAATACCATCGCCATTTGGCGAAAAGGCGTTGGGAATGTGTATTTCTGAAACTATTGCCTCGATAGCTACCTTAAAATTTTGGCTGTAGTCGGTGCCGCATAACGAATCCGTAATGGACACGCTGACGGTATAAATTCCAGGATTCTCAAATTTTATTTTGGGATTAGCCTCGGTACTTACTATTCCAGCATAGGCCCATTCGTATTCAAACCGATCTCTTGCCGTCAAGTGAATTATATCGAGTTCACCATCACTGCATTCATCATAAGCTACTCGTACATCGGGGGTAGCAGCTGTATCCTGAAATATTATAGTTTCGTTCACTGTGTCAGTGGCTATACATGCCGTGTCCCTTGCAATTAATCTAACCTGGTAAGTACCGGCACCGGGGAAATTGTGTACTGGATTTTCAACAGTTGATGTAGTTCCATCGCCAAAATCCCAGAAAAACTCATTTACTTCATTGGAAGTGTTGAAAAAAGAAGCCTCAAAATCAACATTACAACCTACGTAATCAGCAATCATACCGGCAGTTGGTCGTGCCATTTTATTATGATGAATTGTTACACGAGCTGTATCAAATATATCGCAGATCGTATCTTCAGCTATTAGAGTTACCGTGTAGGTACCTAAGCCTTTAAAAATGGTGGTTGGTTCGTATTGATTGGACTGTTCTCCATTGCCAAAATCCCAATGAAATTGGTTGGAATGAATACTTGAGTTTTTGAACTTTACGGTAAGCCAATCACAAGTGGTGTCTACATCTAATGCAAAATCAATATCAATATCGGCAATACATGTTTGTTCCATACTGAGTTTGATTGCACCTAAGTTGCAATTGTTAGACAATCGGGTAGGGCTGTATACACCAGGGGTAGTAGGAAACGTTTTATTGGCACATGCAGCACACACGGCTTGATAAATGACGCCTTCGGGGCTAAATCTACTAGTACCTCCATCTACATGCTCATCGGCTGTGCCACCATAGTATGTGCCGTATGCAAAACCTGTTGCATTTTGCTCAAGTACCTTAAAGTACAGGTCGCTACCATCTGTAGTAGATTGTACTGCATCATTTGTGGTAACCATATTATTGGTGTTTCCACCAAATCCGTTGGTAATTCCGCTATTACTGGTGCCATTCCATCCGCTCAAGTAAATTTTTAAGCACTGATCTACCATAAAGGCAGTAGGAACCATATCTGTTTTTGAAACGCCACCAGGAGCACCGCTACCTACTACTGTAGACCATAGCCGGGTACTAAGATCGTTGGAGTATTTCTGAACAAATTGCCTAGAACCCGGGTTAGAATATAGGTGAGGAGTTACAGGCATTGAGCCTTTGGATAATCCAAATACTAGTACCGCTCCGTGTTTATCAATATCAATAAAAAACGCCTCTTCATCTGCACTAGTACCCATATGGGTAGCACCCATAAAAGCTCCGGTAAGGCCGTTAAATTTAGCTATATAACCATCTAGCAGACCTGCATTATTGGGTTGATGAGCAGCAGCATGCGTTAATAAATCGGTACTAGCGGTGGCACCACAAATAAATACATTTGTACCATCTGTTTTTACCGAGTAGCCTGTTTCATGGCCATTTCCACCATAGTAACTGCCCCACACTAATTGACTTAAACTAGGGTTGAAAACTGCAACTATCGCATTTTGAGTACTACTATTTACAGGCCCATTAGGTTTTGCAAATGGAAGGCTATCGGCCAAGGCACTCGTGGTCATGGCAATATTACCATTGTTCAGTACAATGACTTCACCTCTGGAGTTATCTCCATAGTTTCTATACACCTTTGTGTTGGTCCCTACTGCCTTATTACTACCCACAATGGTAGAAGCTAGCATATTGGTTCCGGATGGGTTTAGTTTAAATAAAAATGCACTGGCACCATAGCGGTAATAGGGAAGCCCCGGGCCTAGTTTTGGAAAACCTGTATTTGGCCCTTTTATTATACTTTGTTGATATGCACTGCTACTAGTAGGAAAATTACTTGACCCCGTACTACCCAGTATCACTAGGTTATCTTGTGCATCTACCACCATACTATGCGGTACGTCCAGGTCATTTCCACCTATAAAAGTTGCGTACAAAAGAGCAGTACCATCGGGTGAAAACTTGCTAATGGAAACATCAAAATTACCACCTGAGAAGGTGTCTTGATATGCCCCTAAGCTTGTGGGGTAGCCGGCACCAAACACTATCCCACCACCATAAAAATTACCGCCATTATCATATGTGGCTGTAAATCCCCAATTGTCAGAAGTGCTACCTGTAAAGGTTGAAAAATCAAGAACCGGATCTATCACTACAGCTATATTCGGGTCATGGCCACTTACAACAAAGCCTACTGTAGAATCTTGAACTATAAAATTACAGTTGACCAAAACTTTTTCTCCATTTACTACCTGGTAAGCCTCAGGAATGTACTCAAATATGTCTCCCAGCGCGGTACTCATTTGCAACCTCCCTTCATGTATAGAAAGGTTTTCCAGCCCGCTGTATTCCATCCTAATTTTTGCAAGCTGCCGGGCATCGTTTATTATTATATCATACTTAAGGTTTCCCTCATGCTCGTAATAGTTTACCGTTACACCAGGGTAAATGTTTTTATAACTCAGTCCTTTGAATACTGAGACATTACTATGGCCTTCTTCTGTTTGGTTTCCCACAAAATAGTTGTGATAATAACTCTCATTCATAATGCCTTTAGGCCTTTTTAATGCTTCCGCATCTATGCCTTTCCAGCGCATTTGGTAAGCTTGAGAGTTTATAGAATTATGGTGGCTATGATGTTCATCCTCGTGCGGGTGTGGATGCATGGCCTCTAAGGCTTCAGGATCAATGACTACAGCGGTATAACCTTCGTTTTCAAAAAAAAGAGCTCCGTGGGTCAAGTCTACTTTGTAATTAAAACTTTCGTTCCACTGTCCGTCATTGCTAATAAAGCGAGGTTGAGCCCATACCAATATTGCGCTACACAAAAGCAGTACCGTGTGAACCGTTTTTATTATGAAGGAATTTGAACTCATACTTAACAACCCACTAAAATAAGACTAATTACTAAGGTTGAAATGGCTATTCGTTGTCAGTTATTTAAAGAGCGATAAAGCTAGTGATCTGATTCGATTAGCGTGGCAACGATAAAGAGATATTGGTCTGTTGAACCTCGGGTAGCTATTAAGTAGTCCTGTTTCGCAGGTTTTAGTTTCAGTTTTGATTCAATTATGCTTGCCTTAGACGGAAAATTTCTACTGATTACATTAAAGCGTTTTCCTTTCAATTTTTTATCAAATGGCTTGTGAACGGAAATCACCTTAAAAGTCTTTCCAGGATACTTTTCACGGAGCTTCTCGCTTGTGTAAAAGTTGCTCTGCAAATGCAGTTTACGGAGGTCAAATTGCTGTGCCAAAACTTCTTGTCCATGAACCTTTAAAATAGAAGCATTTGGCTCATACAAATAGGTCAACAACTTAGAGGTGCTAATAATGGCGTTTTTTGATTCGTCCAAATCAAATGAAAACTCATCCGTAGTATCAAGTTTAATATTAAAGGCTTTAACTTGAATGTTTTCGGATTCTTTTTGTAAAACAAATAGAAGCTCTTTGCATTCGTTTCGCACGCTTATAGCCCATACTTCAGAAACATATTTTAGTTGCTTAATGCCTAAGTTTAAGTCAAGCATAGGACTGGTTTTTATCAATGCCTTTCTTCCTTTTTCTACCAATAGATTTATGTGTTGGGTAATGTCGGGAAGACAGTCCTCCAAAGAAATAACCTTGTTTTTTGAGTCATCCCTACGATAAGGATCTACATATACAAAATCGGCTTTTGAAGTTTTTAGAAACTCTATTCCGTCCGTATTATACACATCAATGGTGGGGGAGAGTTGATTAAAATTATGTTCTGCCAAAAGGCATAAATCTTTACTTAACTCTACATAGGTACATTTTGCGAATGAATGAGAAAGGTAATAGGTGTCAACACCCATTCCGCCTGTTATGTCTACCAGGTGATGGCCTTGCACGATTTGGGCTTTAAGTTGAGCTGTGGCCTGAGAGCTGGCTTGCTCTATGTTTAATGAAGGTGGAAAAATGAGTTGAAAGTTGCTGTGCCATTCAGGTAGTTTTTTCCTGATTTTAGCCCGTGCATGAATTTGCTCAATTAAAGGTTTCTTAGTTGAGTCATTCGCGTATTTCAGCCCTAAGGCAAAGGCATCTTCTCCAAGATTTTCTTCAATAAAAGCCTTGTTTTCTACAATGGTTTTTATGTACTCCGGATTCACAAACGATTGGATGTCTTAAACGCGTACTCCAAAATATTAGCGCCCATTTGTAAGGCCTTCAACCTAACTTCTGCAGGATCATTATGAACTTCCTCGTCTTCCCATCCATCGCCCAAATCACTCTCGCTGGTATACAGTACAGCTATTCGCCCTTCAAGAATAATGGCATAGATTGCCGGAGGCTTATTGTCATGCTCATGAATTTTAGGCAGGCCTTCAGGGAATTTAAAATGTTGATTAAATATTGGGTGACTTTTGGGTATAGCTTGTAAATCAGTTTCGGGGAAAATTTTTTTTAGCTCAGTTCTGATATACTTATCCATTCCATAGTTATCATCAATATGCAAAAATCCGCCTGCCTCTAGGTACAATCGTAAATTCAATTGCTCTTTTTCTGAGAAAACCACATTTCCATGTCCGGTCATGTGAATAAAGGGATAGTTGAAAATATCTGTAGAACCAACTTCCACCACATCATAGTCAGGATTTATTTGGCTGCCTATATTTTGGTTGGCAAAAACAGCTAAGTTGCTCAGGGCAGTAGGGTTGGAATACCAATCGCCTCCGCCTTGGTACTTCAGCACACCAATTTTTACCGTATAGGGCTGATTAGCTGAGGAAACGAAAGCAATTCCGATTAATAAAATTTTTAACGATTTAAGCATAGCGCCAAATTTAATGGTATTAGCTCAATAAGTTTAAAATAAAGCAGGGTCCGTTTGTCACTTCTATAGGTTTTCATTCGTACAATAATAATGTAATGCGTTTGCTAATTAATGAATTACGTTAACACTTAATACTCATAAATTTGTTACTTTCAAAGTCTTAACTACCCCTATTTCGCATGTTTAATAAAATTTATCTAGCTCTTGCTGTTGTGATTAGCACATCGCTTTCACTCTTTTCACAGAGCACCATATCAGCCACGTATTCTGCAGGTAATACTTCTACTGATTTTGGAAATATTACTAACACCTCCGTCAATTCTTCTTGTCCCACTATATTGAATGTACCAGTACCGGTAGGGCAATATGTCACGGCAGTATCAGTAGAGTATAGCATTGAAGCATTAGGCTTTAACTGGAGAACCGAGCAAATCTCTTATTTAGAATGTGTCACTACAAATACCAAAGAGGCTGCTGTAACCAATGGTCCTTCGGGTGTAAACAGCCCAGGGATACAAGCCTACGCCCGCACCGGATTAAATATTGCGAACGGTGTAGTACCCATCGGAGGATTACAATTTAAGCTACACGCTTTTAGAACCTTTACCGGAGGTGGTTGTACCCAAACAGCTCAAAGAGTACTCAACAACACTTTTAAAATAACGGTAAGTTATGGGCCTCCACCTACTTGTCCACCACCTACTAATTTGCAAGTAAACTCCACTTCGTCTTCATCCGTTGGTTTGTCGTGGGTAACAGGGGGAGCTACAAATTGGCAAATAGAGTACGGCTCTGTTGGCTTTACCTTAGGAACGGGGACAAAAATCAGTGCTTCTTCCAACCCTTTTACAGTTTCAGGGTTATCGCCCAATACTCAGTACGAATTTTATGTTCGCGATAGCTGTAGTGGAACAAATCAAAGTTTTTGGCTAGGGGGAGTTATAGCGCAAACCACTTGTGCTCCAGTAAATGCTCCGTACAATGAGAATTTTGACGGGGTTGTATGGAATAGAGGTGCTTCCACAGCTGCTTTGGGTACAATTAATACCTGCTGGAATAGGGACGTGCTCAACTATGTATTCAAGTCTGGACCACCTCAATTTGTATCCACCCAAACAGGAGCAAGCGTAGATCATACATTAGGAACGGCAGCTGGCAAATATTTACAAGCAGAGCGCATTTTGTTTTCTGGTATGGCAGATTCGGCTACCATTCTATCAGTACCCATAAACTTGGCTCCCCTTACTGTTCCTGAATTATCCTTTTGGTACCACATGTTCGGAAGTGATATTGATAAACTCACTGTATATGTGTCAAATAATGGTGGTTCTAGTTTTACACAAGTTTATCAGCTAAGCGGACAAGCTCAAAGTTCAAATACTGATGCGTGGAAAGAAGCAGTGGTAAGCATGGCGGCATTTGCCAATGATACGGTAATCGTAAAATTTTCGGCCACGCATATAAATTTTGGTTTTAATGCGGATATTGGAATAGACGACCTTAGTATTCATGAGCAACCATCCTGTCCTAAGCCACAATTGCTGTCAGTAATTGGTCAAACAAGCAATTCAGTTAGTTTAAGCTGGACTTCAGGTGGAGCCTCCAATTGGCAAGTAGAGTATGGCCCTGTTGGGTTTGTGTTGGGAGCCGGTACCAAGGTAAATGTAAGTACTAACCCCGCCACCATAGGTGGCCTTAGCGCAAGTACTACTTATGATTTTTATGTGCGAGATAGCTGCGGTGCCTCAGTATCTTCATGGATAGGTTTGGTAAGAGCCACCACTTCGTGTGTTCCGGTGGTAGCACCTTATTCCGAAACTTTTGATGGTACCACCTTTACCATAGGTACTTTTACAGTACCCGGTAATCTCGATCCCTGCTGGTATAAGGACGGCACTTTGAATTATCAAATGGTACCTATGTCTAATGTTACAAGTTTTAGCACTGGCCCCAGTGCCGATCATACTAGTGGTACAGGAAAGTTTTTGGTAGGACAACGATTTTTTGGTACGCTTTCACCATCTACTACGGCCATTCTCGAGTCTCCACTTATCGACTTAAATCCACTTACCATACCTGAACTTACTTTTTGGTACCACAGTTTTGGGCTAGATATAGATTCGTTGCGAGTAGAAGTTTTTGATGGTAGTACATGGAAAAGAGAAAATGCAGTAGTAGGACAACAACAAAATTCCAAAACTGCAGCTTGGAAAGAGTTAGTAGTAGATATAAGTTCTTATGCTAATGATACGATTAGAGTAAAATTCATTGCCTACCGAAATTCTACGTTTGCGTTTAATTCAGCCATTGCTATTGATGATTTTGATGTACACGAACAACCTGCCTGCCCTAAGCCAAGCAACCTAAGCGCTACCGCTGTTACAGCCAGTTCAGTAACCTTATCATGGACAAGTGGAGGTTCAAGCAATTGGAATATAGAATATGGAGTTTCGGGTTTTACACCAGGTACAGGTACTAAAGTAAATGCTGCTACCAATCCTTTTACAGTAACCGGGCTAAGTGCGTCTACCAATTATCAGTTTTATGTGAGAGATAGCTGCAGTACAGCTAATAGTGTGTGGGTAGGGCCTATTTCAAAAAGCACGGCATGCTTGCCAATACAAGCTCCGTATGATGAGAATTTTGATGGACTGCCTTGGGTAAAAGGGGTAACTTTTAACGATACGGGCTCTATCTCCTCATGTTGGAATAGGTATCCAATGGCTAATTATATTTGGGTGCCAGGGCCACCTCCGTTTACTACCACGCTTACCGGGCCAAGTGCTGATCATACTACCGGTACCGGTAAATTTATGTTTACCGAATCTATTTTTACAGGGGGTACTCCACCGTTTGACGGTTACTTAGAGTCACCATTAATTGATTTATCAACACTGGTGATACCTGAATTGACCTTTTGGTATCATATGTATGGAAGTGCTATTGGCACCCTCCTGGTAGAAGTAGATAATGGTGGCGGATATACATCAGTACTTACTAAAAATGGACAGCAACACACTTCCAATTCAGATCCGTGGAAAGAGGCTGTAGTAAGCTTGGCTGCCTACGCTGGAGACACTGTAAGAATAAGGTTTAAAGCTTCCAAGGCAAGCTTCAATACTCTAGCTGATGTGGCAATTGACGATGTGGATATTCATGAACAACCTAGTTGTCCTAAACCACAAAACCTTGCTGTAAATGGCCAGACGAGTAACTCGGTGACACTAGGGTGGACAAGTGGAGGGGCATCAAATTGGCAGATAGAGTATGGGCCTATAGGGTTTGCTTTAGGTTCTGGTACTTTAGTGAATGCTAGTACCAACCCTTTTTCAGTAACTGGGCTATCGGCCAATACTTCCTACGATTTTTATGTACGTGATAGTTGTGGCGTGGCTGATGTATCAGCTTGGCTAGGCCCCATCAATTCTCGTACAGGTTGTAGTCCTATAGCGGCTCCGTATTTTGAAAATTTTGATGGTAGTAATTTTACAATTGGGACTATTACAGTGCCTGGAAACTTAGATCCCTGTTGGTCTCGCGATACTACACTCAATTACCAAATAGTGCCTCTACAAACTGTTACAACATTTTCTACAGGGCCAACAGCAGACCATACCACAGGAATAGATAAGTTTTTGGTAGCACAAAGGTTTTTTGGATCATTATCCCAATCTACTTTAGCCACATTAGAGTCGCCATTAATAGACCTTTCGCCATTAACAATTCCAGAGCTTACTTTCTGGTATCACAGTTTTGGTGCTGATATTGATTCTATGAAAGTAGAAGTGTACGATGGTATAGCTTGGAGTAGAGAGGCCTCTATTGTGGGACAAACCCAGGTTTCAAAATCAGATGCATGGAAGGAGCTTAAGGTAGATTTAAGTAGCTATGCTAATGATACTATAAAAGTTAGATTTACGGCTTACCGAAATTCAACTTTTGCCTTCAATTCGGCCATTGCCATTGATGATTTTGATATTCATGAACAGCCTTCCTGTCCCAAGCCAAGCGGTTTGGCAGTATCAGGTTCTACAGGTACTAGTATCAATTTGAGTTGGATTAGTGGGGGAGCCTCCAATTGGCAAATTGAATACGGTCCTTCTGGGTTTACATTGGGCACCGGAACTATTGTAAGTGCGGGTACAAATCCCTTTAACCTTACGGGTTTAAATCCATCAACATCTTACGATTTTTACGTAAGAGACAGTTGTGGAGCCACAGACGTGAGCGATTGGTTTGGGCCTGAATCTGGAACCACCTTATGTTTAGTTACTCCAGCTCCTTTTTATGAAAACTTTGATGGCGGAGCTTGGACTCCGGGTGTAACCTTTAATGATTTAGGATCAATTTCGCCTTGTTGGACCCGTACACCACTGGTAGATTACATTTGGGTACCAGGTCCACCGGCATTTTCAAGTAATTTTACTGGGCCCAGTGGAGATCATACCACAGGAAATGGCAAGTATATTTTCGCAGAGTCAGTTTTTAATGGCGGAACTGCACCTTTCAACACTTTTATTGAAACACCCTTAATTGACTTATCTCCATTAACTACTCCAGAACTTACTTTTTGGTACCACATGTTTGGGTCAGGAATTGGAAGCATACGCGTAGAAATTGACAATGGAAGTGGATACACCGTTTTGTTTACAAAATCAGGCCAGCAACAAACTACTGGAAGTCAGGCGTGGAAAGAAGCTATTATCAGTCTTGCAGCCTATGCTAATGATACCATCAAGCTTCGATTTAAGGCCACTAAGGCTTCATTCAGCACCCTGGCAGATGCTGCGATAGATGATGTGGATATTCATGAAGAACCAAGTTGTCCTAAACCAGATGCTATAAATGTAACAGCAAGCACTACTTCAAGTATTACGGTAGGATGGACATCTGGAGGGGCGTCCAATTGGTTAGTAGGGTACAGGCCATCAGGAACAGGTATGCCATTAACCATAGTTGCTACTAGTACTAACCCCTTTGTTATTACAGGCCTAAACCCCTCTACTAGTTACGAAATATTTGTGAAAGATAGCTGTGCAGTAGGAGATGTAAGTGTGTGGGTAGGGCCAGGTTCAGGATCTACTGATTGTGGGGTGGCCATTGCACCTTGGGGCGAAAATTTTGACGGTTCGACCTGGGTAAGTGGATTTGGAATAGCAAATACAAACAATCAGATCAATTCTTGTTGGTCAAGGCCATCTTCAGCTAACCCTAATTTTGGATCGAGAACAGGACCGAGTGGTGGCTTTGGCTCAGGCCCCAGTAAAGATGCCTCGGGTAGTGGTGGATATATATACACTGCCGCTTTCAATGCGCCCGGAGCAGGAAGAATTGTAAGTCCTTGGATTTACATACCGCCAAACATGACCAATCCTAAGTTGTATTTTTCATATCATATGTTTGGTAATAGTATTACCTCTCTTACTATGCGTATAGATGACGGGGGAGGCCTAGGACCAAATGTGGTGAATATTACCGGACAGCAACAGTCCTCTAAAAATGCCGCATGGAGAAGGGATAGCGTAGACTTATCGCCTTTTGCAGGAGATACTATTAGTTTTAGGTTTATTGGTACCACCACCGGTTTCAACGGAGAAATTGCCATCGATGAAATCAGTATTTCCTCATCCAGTGTTGCAGCGCCTTGCTTAGATCCACATTCAGTCAGTTTTACCGCCAAAACTCCAACTGGATTTACCATAAACTGGACAGGAAATGGACAGACACAGGTGGAGGTAGTTCCTGCAGGGCAGGCACAAGGTACAGGTACTCTGTATCCACCTTCTAGTTCTCCCTTGGTGGTAACAGGCTTGCTTAGCAATACCAGTTATAATGTTTATCTTAGAGATAGTTGTGGGCAATCCTACTTTAGTGCGTGGGTAGCTGATTCCAGTAGTACCTTGCCTTGTCCGGCTGTCACTACCACTTTTAACTATACCAGAAGTTGGTTATCCGCTAGTTTTAATTCTACAGGGACCAGTAATGCAGATTCTCTTCATTGGGATTTTGGAAATGGAAGTAGTTCATCGGTTCAGAATCCCACAAATGTGTATGCGGGAGCCGGAACGTATATTGTTGAGCTTATTGGTTATTCTAATTGTGGCTCCCTAGCAAGCTTTGTAGACACTATTGTGATATGCGATACATTGTCAGCAGACTTTAATTATGTAGTAACAGG
>JAUICR010000295.1 GCA_030427785.1 Bacteroidia bacterium
CCAAATGCTTGTTGGCCACTTTATTGGCTTTTTTGCTTCTTATTTTCCCATAGTCTTTTTGTCTTCGAGTTACCAAAAGAAAGAATGCAGTAATGCCAACGAAAAGTATTCCGGCTATGGATAAAAGGGCGAAGTATAAGGAGCTGCCTAAAAATTTCTTATCAATAGGAGAGAAGCCATCATTTTTGGTTTTGATGAATAAAATATCCTTCCCTATAAAGTTTACTTTTTCAGTTTCGGTGGCAATCATGCCTTGGCCCTGAGCATTTTCTTTGGCATCACCTGTTACGGTAATAATCATTTCTTCACTACTGATGGTTTTGTATCGTTGAGTACGTGGGTCAAAATAACTCCAGTGCATAGCTGGGATTTTGTAGGTACCGCCATATCTTGGTATAAGCAGATATTCCCAGGTTTTATAGCCCGACATGCCACCAGCGTTTACTGATATTTTTTCCTTGTATTCGGGGTCGTATACCTCAAATGATTTTGGTATTTCGGGTTGTGGAGCATCCACTAATTTTATGTTCCCCTTTCCTTCTAAGCTCACTTTTATACTTAACGATTCGTCAGTAGTAAGTTCTGTTTTGCTGGCTCGTACTTCAAACTTGTAATCGCCTACCGCCCCCGAAAAATGATTGGGCTTGCCAGCACTTGGCAATGGTTTTACTGTAATGGTAGGAAACTCAGCAACGCTAGTTTGATTAATGGTTTGAGTTATTACCGTACCCCAAAACCTGTCACGCTTATTGGTAGGAATAGAAGTTGGAATCTGTACCTCCAAATCTCCGGGGTTTAACTTTCCACTCCTTTGCGGGATAATTACCTTTTGCTCTATCACACCCATATTATAGGTCCTTCCCTTATACGTTTCTTGAGTAGTGTTAATGCTTTTTATAGTAATATCTTCTTTGTAAAAATCCTTATAGCTTGGCTGTTTTTCTACCATAAACCTGCCTATACCAATGCCTTGGGTAAAGTACAGTTTGTACGAAACTGTCAGGGGCTCACCCTGATATACTGTGTATTTTGAAGGCGACACCTTTACAAAAGCATTACGCGCTGCCACGGCATAGGGGTCATTTGGGTCAGAGTTTTGTTGGCTCTTTTCCAGAACCTTAATTTTTATCGGTTGGCTAGTAATAGAGTTGCCGCCTGTCTCAATAGTGGCAGGTCCTATCGTGTAAGTTCCGGGAGTTTTAGCTCGCAATACATAGCTAAAAGTTAGGCTTTCGCTACGCCTACCATTTATTATCTGGGTAGATTGTGAGCGCATGGGGCCTTGCAAAACCTGAAAATCAGAAAGGTCGGGAGCTTTAAACCCATTACCACTAGTATTAAGCTCAAACTCAATTTGAAACTGTTCGTTCCTTCCAACTTCATATCTGGAGGCTTGGGCTTTAAACTGAACCTGAGCAGATGCCATTGCCGAGATTAACAATAGCAACGCTACCAAAAGTTTAGCCCTTGTATGTATCACTGACTTTACCAATCTTTTTCAGTTTTAATAGGTTTGCCTTTCAGTTTTTCGGCATTCACTTTTTTCTGAATGTCCTGCTCTTCTTTGTTTAATGCTTCCAGTAGTCGTTCAGCATCTTCTCTAGATATGGAGGCCGGCTGAGGTTGTTTTCCTTCCTTTTGCTCTTGCTCCTCTTTTTTGTCTCCTTGGCCTTCCTTATCGTCTTTTTTCTGTTCGTCCTGGTTTTGTTGATCTTCAGAGTCTTTTTTGTCCTGTTCCTCTTTATCCTCTTGGTCTTGGTTTTGCTGGCCTTTGTTCTGCTGATCTTCGTTTTGTTGTTCTTCTTCAATTTTAGCCAAGAGGCTCGTCAGTTTCTGGTCTCCCGGATATTTATTCAAAGCTTCCATTACCATTTGCTTGGCAAGTTCCTTACTTCCTGAAATATATTCCTGGGCACTGGCATCAAATGCTAGTTCGGCATTTTGTGCTACCAAACTGGTACTGCCAAAAAGGGCCAGCAATATGCCAAGTAAAACGCTTTTATTGATTTTCAATTTCGACAACATCTTTCAATTTCTTAATAAAACTATTGTAATAAGCTACCGTTTCATCCTTCTGTAATCCTTCTTGCATAAGGCTATATGCTTGCGCAAAATCGTGGTTTCGCACCAAAATATCGCATTGAGCTTTTAGCTGCTTGGCATATTCAGAAGGCTTCATATTATTTTGCTCATCTTTTTTCTGCTGTTGTTGCTGCTCTTGCTTAAGGGCTCGCATTGTGTGAGCTAAGTTATATCTGGTTTCTTCATCATTGGGGTTTATTCTCAGGCTGTTTTTATAAGCCGCCACAGCTTCTTTCAGCTTCTTTTCTTTTACCAAGCTGTTTCCCATATTGTGCAAGGCTTGTGCCTTCAGCGATTCATTATCGGTACTAGCAGCTACCTTGGCAAATTGTGCCGTAGCTTCTTCGTATCGGCCCTGCTTGTACAGCGCATCACCCAAGTTAAACTCTAGTTCACTCGTGTATTTTTTATCGCCTTCCAGCGATTTTCGATACTCCACCTCTGCTTGGTCGTATTTACCATTGGCATAGCTTTTATCGCCTTTTTTCCACGTTTCTCGCGAGCTTTGAGCGAACACAGTTCCTGCCAAAAGGAAAAATAAAAGGCTAACTTTTAGTTTCATCATCAAATAGTCCTAATCGTTTTAACCATTGTGTTTTTCTTTCTAATACAAAAATGTCTATCACTAGCAAAAGCAGTGCTAAGCCCAAAAACCATTGAAATTGATCTTCATAATCTGAAAAAACTTGTGATTCAAATTCCTTCTTTTCCATTTGCTCGATGGTCTCGATAATGGCCTGTACTGTTTCGCGGGTGTTTTTCCCAATAATGTAGCCTCCATCAGTGATACCAGACATTTCTTTCAAACTAGCTTCTTGCAATTTTGACAAAACAATTTGCCCACTTTGGTCTTTTTTGAAACCAATATTTACTCCATTACGGATATCGGGAATAGGGGCGCCCTTTGTTGTTCCTATCCCTACTGAATATATTTTGATGCCTTGCTCAAAAGC
>JAUICR010000296.1 GCA_030427785.1 Bacteroidia bacterium
TCCCAGGGGCCACTAGGTTTGCGCTATTGGCACTGGTTATGGGTTCTCCGCTTTTGTTTATATTGGCTCTTGAGCTATAGGTTCCATCCCAATGTGCAACTTGTAGACCTGCTTTTATACTTTCGGTAAATCGGCTTATTTCATTACCCTCAGCATCAGAAACGACAAACAACAAATAGTTTTTTTCTTCATTGTCTTCCGCCCTTAATTCCTCTATGCTTGGGTATTGTAGTGATTGATTATTTTTTAGTTGTTCCTTTTCTTTTTCCTGCCTTGTAGATTTTATTCCCTTTGGAGCTTCTTTTAAATAATAATAAAATGAGGCACCTATTTTTGGGTTGGGTGCTGCGTAGTAACTGGCCCCCTGAAATCCTGTTTTGGAGTAACCCAGTGGAGTAGATTCTACAAAGAGCAAAGCATCTTTGATGGTGAACATGTGATAGTCTTTATCCATCACATCTTTGCTTAATTCGCGCAACGGACTATAGTCATCTAGCACAAAAAAGCCACGTCCGAAAGAGGCCAATACCAGGGCATTTTCTCTTTTTTGAATTTCCATATCGCGAATGGCAATTGTTGGAATTCCAGCTTTTATTTGTTTCCATTCTTTTCCGCCATCTATGCTGAAATACACGCCAAACTCAGTTCCGGCAAACAGCAAGTTTTTATTGATATGGTCTTGCTTTATACAATACACCGAACCTCTTTCGGGCAGGTTTCCACTAATAGATTTCCAGCTATTTCCACCATCAGTACTTTTAAGAATATAGGGTTTAAAATCGCCATTCTTGTGATTATTGAAAACGGCAAAAACGCTTTTCTCATCATGCAAATCAGCAAGTACTTGTTGTGTGTAGGTGTTTACAGGTATCCCCGGAAAGTTTGATTTTTTCTTCCAATTTGCTCCATCATCCTCGCTTATTTGAATAAGGCCGTCATCGGTACCTACATAAAGCAATCCCTTCTTTAAAGTAGATTCATCAAAAGCCACAATGTTTCCATATTGAGAAGTAGACTTATCGTAAGCCACAGCATCTACGCTTTGTATTTTTCCCATTACAGGCAATGTGTGCCTATCAATTTGTTGGCTCAAGTCATCGCTAATTTTCGTCCACGAATCTCCTTGGTCTGTACTTTTAAAAACCACATTGGCAGCAAAATAAAGAGTCTTATGGTCATGTGGACTTATAAGTAGAGGTGCATCCCAGTTCCAGCGATAGGCTTTTTCGCCCTTGGCAGGGTAGGGCTGCAAACTCACCTTTTCGCCACTGGCTTTGTCATATCGGGTTAAGCCTCCATATTGGTACTGAGAGTAAATAGTATTGGGGTCTATAGGGTCTATCTGGCTTTCAAATCCATCTCCGGTTTGGGTTACATACCAATCTCCATTGTCTATCCCATGCTGGTTGGTAGTTCGCGATGGTCCTCCTAGCGTAAAGTTGTCTTGGGTTCCTCCATATATATTATAAAAAGGTTCGGCATTATCCAGGGCTACTCTATAAAACTGGGTAACAGGTAAGTTGGGTTTGAAACTCCAATTTTCACCATTATCGTAGGTATCATAAATGCCACCATCACAGCCTGCTATCATGTGCTTTGGGTTTTTAGGGTTTATCCAAAGGCAATGGTTATCTACATGCTTTAATTTTTCGGGAACTTTATTCCAGGTTTTTCCACCATCGGTAGTAGCATGTAGCCAGGTATCCATGCTATACACCACGTCCACATCAGTAGGGTGAGGTACAAGTTCTACATAATAATTACCACTTGTGAAATACTTGTCCTGAAAGCTAAAAGAAGCTCCACGGTCATCTGAGCGATAAACCCCATGCTCCTCAATCATTGCGTAAATAACATCAGGATTTGCCGGGTGAATACTTAGTGCAATTCTGCCTTTATCACCAGCCGGTATTCCATTTTTTAGCTCATTCCAAGTAGCGCCACCATCGGTACTTTTGTAAATAGCACTTTCGGGCCCACCCGAAACATATGTCCAAACATGGCGCCTGCGCTGGTGAGCAGCTGCGTATAGCACTTCAGGATTTCTTGGGTCCATGTGTATTTCATTGAATCCTGTATTTTCCGATACTTCCAAAATTTTATTCCAGGTAGTTCCGCCATCAGTAGTTTTATAAATACCACGGTCTCCACCGCTGCTCCATACGGGCCCTACCGCTGCTACATATAATATGTTTTCGTTGCCAGGATGAATGGCAATCATTCCAATGTGCTCAGATTCTTTGAGGCCCATGTTTTTCCAGCTTTTACCTCCATCTTCACTTTTGTAGATGCCATCTCCGTAGGCTACACTTCGTTGGCCATTGTTTTCGCCAGAACCTACCCATACCACATTATGGTTGCTTGGTGCCATACTCACGCATCCTATCGAGTAGGAGCCTTGGTTATCAAAAATTGGCTCGTAAGTGATGCCATTGTTTTGCGTTTTCCATACTCCGCCACTTGCTACTGCAATGTATTGCTCGCTATAGTCATTAGGGTTTACCGCAATATCGGCTATACGGCCTGAGGCCACAGCAGGGCCAATGGCTCTAAAAGAAATTCCAGAGAGGCTGGTTTTTTCAAGGATAGTTTTTTCTACTTCTTTTTGGGCAAATGTTGCAGTGGCTAAAAGAAAGATTGGAAGGATAAGAAGTTTTTTCATCTTAGTTTTTTTGAAGAGAGCCAAATTTAAACTTCTCTGCTCAAACTGCCTTAAACAAAAAAAGCGGCTTAAAAAGCCGCTTTGGTTTTAGAACACAGGTAGATTAGAACGAAACGTTGAAACCTACCATTACACTGCCTTTTGACACATCGTTTGTAACGATACTTCTATTGGGGTTTACATTTTCCTCTCCGCTGCCATTATTTATTTGGTAAGCTAAGTAGGGATGTGCATAATACTGTTGTGAGTACATCGATTGAACGTAGGATAAATTCACTGAGAAATCTCCATTTTTATAGCCAATACCACCGCTATATGCCGTAAGTGCAGAGGCAAAATATATATCGGGAGTTTCTACAGGATCGTAG
>JAUICR010000297.1 GCA_030427785.1 Bacteroidia bacterium
GCAGCTTTTTCCCGACCCAGTCGACCGGCATCGTTCGGTTGTTCGATATTATAGGTGCCGGCAGAGCCGCAGCAGCGCCCGTGATCGCTGATCTCAACCAGAGTAAGGTTCGTTATGGACTGCAGGAGTTTGCGCGGCTCAGAATCGATTTTTTGGGCATTTTTCAAATGACAGGCATCCTGATAGGCATAGGTTTTTGCCTCCGGCAGTGAGCCGGGGCGGAAACCGGTCTTAAGCAAAAAACGTGATATGTCCGTAGTTCTTTCCGCAATCTCCTCGGCTTTCTCCTGCAGAGGCGATCCTTTAAACAGGTAGCCGTATTCCTTAATACCGGAACCGCAACCCGCTGCATTTGTGATAATGGCCTCTACCGTTTCGCGGGTGTTTTTACCAATAATATAACCACCATCGGTTATGCCAGCCATTTCTTTTAAGCTGCCTTCTTGCAATTTTGACAAAACAATTTGTCCGCTTTGGTCTTTCTTAAATCCAATATTCACCCCGTTTCGAATATCGGGGATAGGAGCTCCCTTGGCTGTACCTATGCCTACCGAGTATATTTTGATGCCTTGGTCAAATGCTTTTTGTGCGGCTTCCTTTATTCCTTCCTCATGGTCTTCTCCGTCCGATAGTACTACAAGAATTCTTTTTTTTTGATTTTCATCGTCAAAGTATCTGGAGGCTAAATCGAGAGCCTCGGCTATGGCAGTTCCCTGCGAGGGAATCATATCCGTATTTACCGTTTGCAAAAACAAGCGAGCAGCGCCATAGTCAGTTGTTATGGGCAATTGCGGGTACGCTTGACCAGCATAAATAATAATACCGATACGATCACTTACCAATTGATCAAGGGTTTGACTAATAATCTGCTTTGCCTTTGCTATCCTGTTTGGCCTTACATCTTCGGCCAGCATACTTTTACTTACGTCAATCGCAAAAACGATATCTACCCCTTCACGTTTTATAGTTTCTAATCGCGATCCCACCTTTGGGTTCACTAAGGCTATGGCTATAGAGGCTATGATCAAAAGAGTCATCAGCAGCTTCAAAATGGGTTTGATGGAGCTTCTTTCGGGGGCTAGTTTTTCTAAAAGTTCTTCATCGCCAAAATTTTTGCGGGCTCGTCTTTTCCATACCCCAATACCAAGGTATAGCACAATAAGCACCGGCAAAGCCGCTAGTAGATATAAATAATATGGATTTGCTAATTCATACATTAGATAAAGCTTCTGTATAAAGTGAATCGTAACAGTATTTCAGCAAAGAATAGGCAAAAACCTATCAAGGCAAACTTCATAAACTTTTCGTCATACGAGTAATATTTGAGCTCCTGGAGCTTGGTTTTTTCTAAGGCGTCTATTTCTGCATAAACGGATTCTAAACGCTCATTATCGGTGGCCCTAAAATATTGGCCTCCCGTTTCACGAGCTATGTTTTTGAGTAATTCTTCATCTATACTTACGGGTACGTTGGCGTATATTATTCCACCAAGCGGATTTCGGCTTACCGGCATGGGAGCCACTCCTTTGGTGCCTACTCCTATTGTGTAGGTTCTTATTTTATACTCTTTGGCCAGCTGTGCAGCGGTCATAGGGTCTATTTGTCCACTGTTGTTTTCTCCGTCTGTCAACAGAATTATTACCTTGCTTTTCGCCTTGCTTTCTTTAAGGCGATTTACAGCAGTACCTAGCCCCATGCCTATAGCAGTGCCATCGGTAATCAAGCCATTTTTTAAATCTTTTAATCCATTAAGAATAATTTTATGATCGCTGGTAAGAGGCGTTTGTGTATAGCTCTCGCCTGCGTATACCACTAGTCCAATTCGGTCATTGGGTCTGTTGCTTATAAAGTC
This sequence comes from Bacteroidia bacterium, assembly GCA_030427785.1. Taxonomy (GTDB): domain Bacteria; phylum Bacteroidota; class Bacteroidia; order Flavobacteriales; family Schleiferiaceae; genus Owenweeksia. The sequence continues at coordinate 1,853 of JAUICR010000297.1, forward strand.
TGAGGCCACTTGTTTGGTAGCTTCCAGCCGGTTTGGTTTTAGGTCTTTGGCTAGCATACTGGTAGATACATCTACTGCCATTACTATGTCAATACCTTCGGCCGATTTGGTTTTCGAATTTTCCTCGCTAGTACGCGGACGAGCAAGGGCTACAATAATAAATGCTATGGCTGCCAAGCGCAAAACAAATAGCAGGGGTCTTAGTTTTCCAATCCAATTATCGCGGCTTGCCGCCAAAGAGGAAGCTCCGGGATACTTTAGCTCGGGAGCAACTTTCTTGCGCTTATACCATCCCCAAAGCACAAGCAATGGCAGCAGTGCTAACAGCCAAAAGAACTCAGGATTTTCGAAATGATAATTAAACATTTAAAAAACTAGACTTTAGGATTAGTAGTGTTCTGATTTTTTTCCAATTTCGATTCTACAGGCTTGGTTGCGCTCAAAAACTCTTTTACCGATTCCATAGCGCGTTCGTTCATGGCCACACTAGGTTTTTCTTTCGCAAATTTTACCATTGCACTGGTGTGCAATAGTTGTGAGAATTTGGCATTGAGGTCTTTGCTAAGCCCCAAGCTTAGTATTTGCTCCAATACTTCATCAGCAGTACTCTCCATCGCCTTCAGCTTCATCTGATTTTCTAAATAGAGCCTTACTACATCTGTCAATTCGGTATAGTACTCCTTTATTCTGCCCGCTTGCCACAGCTGTCGTTTTTCTATTTCAGCCAGTTGTTGCTGCGCATATTCATAGGGCGACAAGCCCAGATCTATTTCTACACTTGGCTCCTTTTTACGATTTTTTAGTTTGTAAATAACCAATGCTATTAGTGCAAGAACCAGAAGAATCCCTGCTACCCAAACAATAATTCGTAACCAATCTGTGGGTGCGGCCATCGGTTTTTTAATGTCCAAAATATCCTTATCGGCCTCTACCTTAGGATTGGTAATAGAAATGGCAATGGCAGTGCTCAAAGCTTGTTGGCTGTTTACTTGTAGCATCATTGGAGGAACTACTGCATAACCGCTATCAAAGGAGGTGAGTATTAGTTCTTGTTTTAGCTTCCATTTGCCTCCATTCAATACCGTGTCAATAGTGCCGGCTGATACAAGCTCCAAACCCTTGATAGTATCTGAGAAAACGGGCCATTGAAATGTGTTGTCTTTGTTGACC
>JAUICR010000059.1 GCA_030427785.1 Bacteroidia bacterium
GAAATGGGAGATAAACATGGAATCGCTGGTACCCTGAATAATATTGGGATTATTTATAAAGATCAGGGCGACTATCCTCAAGCGCTGGGTTATTTCCAAAGAAGCTTAAAGACACGAGTAGAAATTGCCGATAAATCCGGAATCGCTAATTCCTTTAATAATATTGGGAGCATTTATCTGAAACAGGAGGATCATCAAAAAGCGATCGACCAATGCAGTAAGGGCTTGCTATTGGCACAGGAAATTGAGGCCATATCATTACAAAAAGAGGCCTGCAAATGCTTGTATGATGCTTATAAGTCCACAGGTAATGGAAATAAAGCCTTAGAGTATCACGAGCAAATGTTGGCGCTGGATGATAGCTTACATGCGGAGGAAACGGCCAAAAAACTCCAGCAAATGGAGTTTCAAAAAGTAATGCTTCAGGATAGTATCGCTAAAGCCGAAGAAGCGCGTTTAATTGAAGAAGCACACCAAGAGGAATTACGCAAAAAGGATAGAACCAGAAATATAAGTTTTGCGGTTGGTGCCTTGGTATTGCTTCTTGCCGGAGGCTTATACAGCCGTTTGCGCTACATCCGTAAATCAAAAGCCATTATCGAATCCGAGCGCGATCGCTCTGATAATTTACTCCTCAATATTCTCCCCGAAGAAATTGCCCAGGAGCTCAAAGAGAAGGGTAAAGCCGATGCCCGGGATTTTGATATGATAAGCATTCTTTTTACCGATTTTAAAGGTTTCACTGAGCAAAGCGCCAAACTAAGCGCTGCTGAGCTTGTACATGAAATAAACCATTGCTTTGAAGCCTTTGACGGAATCATAGAAAAGTACAACATAGAAAAGATCAAAACCATTGGCGATGCTTACATGGCCGCTGGGGGTCTCCCCGTCCCTACTGATGATTCGGTAAAGAATACTGTTTTGGCTGCTTTAGAAATGCAAGACTTTATCGTAAAACGAAAAAATGAATTCGATGCACAAATCTCCTCCCCTTCGGGGAGGCCGGGAGGGGCTCGTTTTGAAATGCGCGTGGGTATACATACCGGGCCTGTGGTGGCTGGCATTGTGGGCGTTAAAAAGTTCCAGTATGATATATGGGGAGACACTGTGAACACCGCCAGCCGCATAGAAAGCAATGGTGAAGCGGGCAAGGTTAACATCAGCCAAGCAACTTACGAGCTTTTAAAAGGCGACCCTGATTTCTCTTTTGAAAGCCGAGGTAAGATTGAAGCGAAAGGAAAAGGAGAAATAGAAATGTGGTTTGTTTCATTGAATAACAACTAGCAAATTGAAAAATACCTCTGGTTAAGAAGAGCAGTAGGATGGGTTATTGGTTCTCTACGCAGGTATTATACTGTTTCACAATTTGGTTATAATCGTCTTGTATTTCAATTAGCAACGTCTCAATCTGTTTCTGGTATTTTTCAACAATCTTATCATACTCAGTACTAGAATTTGCTTTATTGATACTCCACATCACACCGTTTATTTCCTCTTTAATTTCAATGGCATTTTTCTCAATGTTGTCTAAAAGAGAAATATTTTCAGGGCAAAAATCATATTTAGAATAAATCCCAGATAGAATACTTGCTTGCTCCACAAGATTGTCACAGTTTTCAGAACACTTAGAAAGATATTTCACGGCATTTTTCATTGATCCAACCATCTCTGCCTTACCCTTTTTGGAATAGGTAAAATACTCTGCAATACTTAGCATATGGCCATTCCAGTTATTGGCAATGGCCTTTTTGTTGTTATGAATCACCTCAAGCGTGGTATGCATATTTTCATAATCCTCATTTTGTTTGGCTATCCTTCTTGCCCTGGCTTCATCTGTTGCTATTCTGTTTTCAATTATATCAAACACAATCCCTTCGCGAGTGTAAACAAAACCAAAATCAGGTTTATTCTCTCGCCATTGGCCAATAAAATAGTAACCGTCAGAGTAATACTTTGAACCAATTTTATCCCGGCAATTCCCGTCAAAACAGTTTTTGGGGTACAGTAAATCTTCCAGTTCACCTTTCATCGAGTTTTCAAAAAATATGGGATCCTCAGCCTTTACTGTAATTGTGGTGATGTAATCATTAATATCCGTTTGAAATTCCACCATAAAATGAGAGTTCTTAGGATGAATTGGGTCTCGGCCGTATAGCTGAAAACCATCATCCATATTATAGTTTTCATTATATTTTTTTCTTAGCTCGTAAAGAGTGGTTTTGACGTAAATAAAGGGTGATGAGCAATACTTTGAGGAATGATTGTAAACCACAGAAATTATCTTTCTTGTATCTCCATCTTGAGTTGTTATAAAAGTGTACAAACGATCGCGTGTATATATTAAGTTGCCCTTATCCACCCAATCAGACTTATGAAAATAGAAGGCTTTTTTGTCATTCTCAGTTAACGTCATACCAATGGCCCGCCAGTAGGTGCGGCTATCATTTAAGTCTACTTGTGTTCGGGATAATATCAATGGGGTCCCTTTAAAACAAGCTACGTCAGTTTTATTCACACCATAGCTGTCCATGGTTACTGTCTCCAGCCAGGGATTACTTTTATCCCTCCTATTCCATTTTAAAGAAATGTAATGGCTGACGATAGAAAGATTGGTGTTGGGCATAAATTTGACTTCCAATACTTCCCCGCTCTTATTTATTTCGAGGTCTGGATAATAGCCCTTTTTTAATATTGGCTTGTTAATTTTGGGATCATCGGTTAGCTTAAAGCTGGCCAATATAGATTTAAAGCAACGCTCGGAAGATTCCTCTGAATTGGCCTTAAAAGTGATAGACTTTATGTTAGTTCCTTTTGTGAAAAATGTGTTTTCGAGAGATAATCTATTTTCCGTAGCCAACAAAAATGTAAAATCCGGATGTTCGCCCTCCCAGTTTGAAAGCATTATTTCTGCACCATGATGGTAGGAGGACTTGTTTTCGCCCTGCTTGACTATAAATGACGGATTCTGCAAAAAACCAACCACTTGATCATCCAGGTAATAGTGATTAAGGAATCCAACTACACATGCCGGGATATCAGCGCTGGGAGAGCTTTGAGCTATTGTAACCGTGCTGAAAATCCAACAAAACGAAAGCGCCAGAAAATTTAGTGTATGACTTCTCATAGGTTTAAGATGTACTCAAATGTACATTTTGAACCGATATCCCTAATTAGTTCTAACGAGCTTTATCCCATTCAAAAGAAATTAATGTAAAAGGCAATGAGTACGTAAGCAAAAAAAATCCCTACCTCAGTACTTACTGAAATAGAGATTGTAATTTTTCCTTAACTAATAATCAGAGCATAAGTGCCATGCCTGCTTGCAAGTAATGATTTTTATAGCCTATTCCATTTATATATGCGGCATGTATTATTCCCCAATTATATTTGGCTTCTACTCGCAACCTACCAATTTCCACACCCAACCCTAAACTCAAAGGGAGATCAAAAAAGTTTGTTTTCGAAATTTTATCATTCGTTTGCATGCCGCCCGGAAAATCTTCCCGGTTGTCACCCAACTTAAAATTAAAGGCGCCACCAGCCATACCATACACTGGCCCTAAATAGTATTTCCAATAAAAAGGTAAGCTAAGCGTATGCATCTTAAATTTCAGGCTATCAACTTCACTATCAAATCCATTTTGAAAATATTCTAAGCCTGATCCTGCCTTCATATTTTCAGAAACTACTGCTTCTGAGAAAAAACCAACATAAAACGTATTGAGGTCATTGCCTATAGTATTTCCACTTCTATACATGTTACCATATTGCCATCCTGCTTTTACCCCAACCGAATAATCGGGTTCATCATCTGTGTTATTAAAAGGATTTGTACGCGTACTATCATTGCTCATAGTTTGAGAGTAAGTCAAAAAAGAAAAACTCAACAGAAGCGTTACGATTAGGTAAGATTTATTCATTTTTTAAGGTTTTAAACATTTGTGCTAATATAGAAATTACCCTTTCTAACTAATGGGTTGCAAGAAGCTCTTATAGTTGAAATGCTATGATGGTTACTCTACATAATACTACAACCAAAAGTAGAGGTATAATTGTACATTTGGGTAAAACCAATAAAACCTTTGAGAAAGCTCATTTTACTTTTTATTCTCTTTCACCAAAGTTTTCTATCAGCAGGACAGAACCCGATTGCAAGGTTGGATAGCGTGTATAATTACTGCCTTCAAAATAGTACTGATACCAATGCCCTATATGTCTTGAACTCAGGTATTACACGGCTTTCTAGTAATCATTTTGATACCTGTTTATATTATGCAAAAGAGCAGGTGCGTATGGCTAAAGATGCAAAGAATGCTGAAATGGAAGCTAGAGGATATAACCTTTTGGGTATGTGCGTAGAGTTTGGTGGAAATCTGGATTCGGCAATAGCCTTGTACAATATTGCTGCAACTGTTGCTCTAAATAACAATAGACAGAAAGCGCTAATTGATATTTACAACAACCTTGGAATTGTCTATTCTTTCAAAGGGTATTATGAATTTTCGCTAGAGCACTCTTTTAAGGCTCTTCAAATTGCTGAAGAATTACAAGATTCAAGCAGAATTTCTAGTCAGTATAATAATATAGGGCTTAGATATAGTGAGTTAGATAACAGCGAGCTGGCTATTGAGTATTATTTAAAATCTGTTGAAATAAAAATAAAGTTAAATAGTAATGATGGTCACCTTATCAATTCGTACACAAATCTCGGAAGAGAATATTACATAAATAAGGAATACGAAAAGTCGATCCAGTTTTACCTAAAAGCACTTCGGCTTTCCAAACCACGAAATGATTACTACAAAATAGCCGGTTGCTATCAAGGGTTAGCCTTTGTATCATTCCGTATGGGCGACTTATCCACAGCAAGCTTGTACAACGACTCTCTCTACACCGTGGCTTCAAAAGGTGGTGATGAGTACGATATGATGAATTATGAGCTAATGCGTTCCAATTTACTTGTAGAAAAGGGCGATTATCAGGAGGCCATTGTGCTATTGCGCAAAGTGCGAGAATGGCATGAAGTAAATGGCTATTACTCATCGCTAAAAGATGTGTACTTGGCGGTATCTAAGGCTTTTGAGAAGGCAGGAATACTGGATTCAGCCCTGTATTTTATGGAAAAATATGCGCATGTAAAGGACACCATTTTTTCGGACAATAAGGATTTGGCCAATAAGCAACTTAGAGAATATCGCAATGCCAAAATGCAACAGGAGTTGGCCTTAAAGGAAAAATCAATTGATCATCAAAAATCTTTAAAGAACACCTTTATAGTAATAGGGATACTATTGCTACTCATCCTTATGGGCATAGGCAACAGATTTTATGTAGCCATAAAAACGAGGAAATCATTAGCCGAAAAGAATAAGCTAATCGAACTGGAAAGAGATCGCTCAGAAAAACTCTTACTCAACATTTTGCCCTATGAAGTGGCCGAAGAATTAAAGGAAACCGGTGAAAGTGTAGCCCGTAATTTTGAAGAGGTAACCGTGCTTTTTTCTGATTTTAAGGAGTTTACTCAAAAAGCAGAGGAAATGAATGCTACAGAATTGGTAAGTGAATTAAACATTTGTTTTAAGGCATTTGACCTTATTTTAGATTCTTATAAAATTGAGAAAATAAAATCTATTGGTGATGCCTATATGGCCGCTAGTGGACTAAGTAGTAACCCAGATACAAATGCTGCCGATGTGGTACAGGCTGCATTAGAGATGCAAGCCTTTGTAACAAAACACAAGGAAGACCGTATGGCGGCAGGTCTACCCTATTTTGAAATGCGAGTAGGTCTTCACACAGGCCCTGTAGTAGCCGGTATTGTAGGGGTAAAAAAGTTTCAATATGATATATGGGGTGATACTGTAAACACGGCCAGCCGTATGGAAAGTACAGGAGAAGTAGGTAAAGTAAATATTAGCCAAGCTACCTATGAGCTTTTACAAGGAGACCCTGATTTTATTTTTGAAAGTCGCGGTTTGATTAGTGCAAAAGGCAAAGGAGAGTTAAAAATGTTTTTTGTTACAAGAAAAGGAAGTTCTGAGGATTATGCGACAGCGTGATGTCTGAATCCTGGCATTCTCCTACTTGCCAGGGGTAAAAGGTGAAATGCAATAGTGTTTTGTTAACCACCCCAATACTAAATAGAAATAAAAGAATACTTTATTCGCACCCCTGTCATTTCGTTACCATTAATCGTAAGTACAGGTATCCCCCATTCATTCGTTATCATGTCTTGAGTAAAAGTATCAAACTGCGGGATGAGACTCTCTGAAAAATGTACGATAGCAAACAAATCAGAATTGTTTTTCTTTCCATACTCTATCACTTCATGAGACAGTGAATGGGTGCCTCTAAGCATTTCTACTTTGTAAGCAACATTTTGTTTCTGCAAGTACTGTTTTGCTCTGGTAATATTATTGGACAATTGTTTTGCCAAAAACTCGTCATTTTCCGGCTGACAGAGCAGCTGAATTTCAGCCTTGAATTTTTTAGCCAACTCAGCGGCAAATTTTACTATTTGTACACTTTCCTTAGAAAGATTCACAGCCATAGCTATTTTCTTAATGGCACCTTCAGGACCTTTCTCTTGGGTAACCATAAAAGGCGTATTGGAGCTACTAATCACCTTAACGGCATGCGAACCAAATAACTTTTGTAACCCGTGTGCTCCATGCGTTCCCATTACTAACAAATGGGCATCACCCTCATCAGCCTCTTTACTTATGTCCTTAAAAATTGACCCTACCTGAATTTTGGACTCTATCCTTGTCTTACCTTCAGCTGGTAAGGTATCCAACAAATTTTCGAAAAGTTCTTGAGCCACAGGTATATCGTTTTCGCTTTTTACAACATGAAACAATTCAATGCTTGCATCAAATTTAGGTGCTAAAGCTAGGGCGTGATCTAAGGCGATACGCGTTACATCTGTAAAATCATAAGGCACTAAAAATTTCATAAGTATTGTTTTTATCTGATGCGGTTTATACTACTGCTGCCTGGTAGATCGGAGTCTAGCAAGTGTTACCTGTTTTATCGGATCCAATTCTTCTCGAGCAAAATCGGTATGGAAATTATGATTTTCCAAAAACTTTATTTGAACTTCCAGCCATTGATCTTCATTTTCAAAAATTCCAATGTTTTCCCATTCCATTTTCAATCGTTCGGATATGGCCGGATAGACCATTTCTCCTAAATAAAACAAATCTGCATCGCAAAGTATTTGTTCAAGAAATGTATTTGGAGATTGAGGAATTTTAGTGGCTAATATCATATTTCCAATAATAGAGATATCCTCTCCATTAAAACCGTACTGAGGTAATTGAGCAGCGGCTATTTCAGCACTATTTTTTTCATGGTCTAAATGTGATTTTACAAAGCCTATATCGTGAAACAATGCAGCCACTTGAAGCAACATTCTATCCTTATCCGAAATCTTATAATGTTTAGCAATTTTAAGCGCATCTCGCAACACATCCGATATATGATTTTTACAGTGATACGTATACCTTTCTGGAAGATCATTATCGAGGGTATTCCACACCCATTTCTCCAAGTCCTTCATATTATAAAGTTTCGCATTGAAATCCTTCATGCATTGTATATTAATAGTTCAAATATGCTTCAACAAAACAAATCACACTTTAATAAATGTTGTATGTGCTTTTAATGATGTTGTTATATTGTTTAGATACAATCTAAAAAAGTAGGAAAGTTAGGCTATTTTAATAATCAAATGGAATTCAGCTTCCATAAATAAAAGATGTTACAACATTACTATTGGTAAAAAGGACATGGCTACTATGTCAAATAAAATAGTTGTATTAAATTGTCCACCAATTAAAATGGAAATTTCCGCAGCCAAACATGAAAACTATATCAGCCCTAATAGACTTTAGTGAAACATCTAATGTAGCCACCCAATACGCGTGTTGGTTAGCCCAAAAAAATAATGCTACGGTTAATTTAGTACACATAGCTGCTAGCAATGATATTAGTACTAATGAACTTGAGCAAAAGCTAGTAGATTTTACTAAAATAAAGGATCAGGGAGTTTCCTATTCTGTATCTATTGGTAGTGGTGATTATACTCAACAAATACCCCGATTATTACAATTAAGTGATTCGGATTTTGTAGTGATAGGTACCCACGGTGTGAAGGGTATTTTTCAAACCCTTTTTGGCGCTAATGTGATTAAACTTATACAGAGCATTAATATTTCTGCTTTGGTGGTTCAAGACAGTACACCACTCCCAAAGGATAATATTTCCCATATCCTTTTTCCAATGGGGCCGCATGAAAACTTCCAGTTGAAAATAAAAGAAACAGCAGAATGGGCTAAAAATATTAAGGCTACTGTGGATGTATTTTGCTTACTAAAAGAAGACGGGGAAATTCATGATTCTATTCTAAAGAATTTAGAGGATACTAAAAGCTATTTTGACAAAGAGGGAATAGATTACAAAACAGTAATGCGCGAGTCACGCGTGTACTCTATAGGTTATGCCAGAGAAATATTAGATTATGCTGAAGAAAGCAATTGCGGGCTCCTAGCCATCATGTCGCAGATTTCGGAGGAAAATCGTTATTTCGGAAATGTAGATAAAACCAATATGGTACTGAACCCAAAAGGGATTCCTGTACTGTGTATTGGAGGTAGGTAAACCTAAAATCCTACCAGTACAATTCAATAATTTAATCAACTATCCTGTACTTTCGCGACATGCGAATGGAAGATACAATTTGTGCCCTCTCTACCCCCCAAGGCATGGGAGGGATTGCGGTTATCCGAATTTCTGGAACAGATACCTTTCCAATTCTAAAATCTGTTTTCAAACCACGAAGCACTAGGCACCAGCTCGAAAATGCCCAACCCTACTCCCTATTGTTTGGTGAAATATTAGACAAGGATATTGTGGTGGATGAAGTGATGGTAGGAATTTTTAAAAATCCTAATTCGTATACGGGCGAAGATGTGGCCGAAATTAGCTGTCATGGTTCTGTTTACATTCAGGAACAAATACTTAAAGTGTTACTCAATAATGGCTGTAGACTTGCAGACCCTGGTGAGTATACCATGAGGGCTTATATAGCGGGTAAAATGGATCTTTCGCAAGCTGAGGCAGTAGCTGACTTAATAGAATCAGAAAGTAAGGCTGCACACCAGGTGGCCATACAGCAAATGCGTGGTGGGTTTTCAGAAGAAATAAAACAGCTCCGAGAAGAACTGATACAATTTGCATCACTTATTGAACTCGAATTGGATTTTGGTGAAGAAGATGTAGAGTTTGCCGATAGAACGGAACTATTGAAGCTTTTATCAAAAATAAAAACCATAGTAACACGCCTCTTAGATTCCTTTGAAACCGGAAGGGTAATTAAGAATGGTGTTCCTGTGGCCATAGTAGGCGCGCCCAATGCAGGCAAATCTACTTTGCTAAATGCCCTATTGAATGAAGAAAAAGCGCTGGTAACCGATATTCCGGGTACCACACGAGACGCTATTGAGGATGAAATAAATATTGAGGGTATAAAGTATCGATTTATAGATACGGCCGGTATCCGCGAAACGAAAGACCTTGTAGAATCATTAGGAATAAAAAAGACTTTTGAGAAAATAGATCAAAGTGGAATTGTGCTGTACTTGTTCAATGCTGAGCATTTGGTTTCTAATCCAGAACTTATTAAAAATGAGATTCAAATATTGAGAAATCAAATTGGTCAAAAAAAACTTGTGCTGGTAGCCAATAAGATTGATTTGATTTCAAAAGACCAGGCCGACAGGATTACAATAGATGAAGCATTAATAAAAATAAGTGCCCTTACTAAAACTGGAGTGGATGAACTTATTTCTCAACTGACTAGTTATGTTAATTTAAACGCACTACATAGCAATCAAACTATAGTGACCAACGCGCGTCATGCTGCTGAGTTAAACATGAGTTTACAAGATCTTATTAAGGTGGAAGAAGGAATGGCGGCCGGTATCAGCAGCGATTTCATAGCTATGGATATAAGACAAGTACTTAAGCACTTAGGAAATATCATTGGTGTTGTAGATGTAGATCAAGATATATTGGGGACCATCTTTGGAAAATTTTGCATCGGAAAATAACTATAGCAAAAAGCGAATTGTAAAAAGAGAAAAGCATTTTCAACGAAGATGAACATCACAATCGAAAACATTCTCTTAATAGGTTCCTTACTTTTATTTATAAGCATAGTAGCTGGTAAAACGAGTTATCGTTTTGGCATCCCTACTTTATTATTGTTTCTATTGATAGGCATGCTTGCCGGATCTGACGGCATCGGGGGTATTTATTTTAATAATCCTTAAATAGCATAATTCATTAGGGTTATAGCACTCAACTTTATTCTGTTTTCAGGTGGCTTAGATACCCGATGGGGAGCGGTTAAACCTGTACTCAAAGAAGGAATTGCGCTATCTACCCTCGGGGTAATTATCACTGCATTGAGCTTAGGTGGGTTCGTATATTGGCTCACAGATTTTACACTTTACGAAAGTCTATTACTAGGTGCTATTGTTTCATCCACAGATGCCGCAGCTGTATTTTCTATCTTACGGGGAAAGAACCTTGTTCTTTATCTCGGTGAGTTCTGTCCTGGTTCAAGGTTCTACATTGAGTATTGTTGCAAAATGGCTAGGGGTAGATTTACCTGGAGGTGAGAAAAAGCCATTGCCTACAGACCAATTGCTGGAGGAGCATCCAAAAGCTTTGATGGAAGAAATTCAAATTACCGAACATTGCAGTATTGCCGGAAAACGGATAGTTGATTTAAAGTTTCCTAAGAATGCTATTATCGCAATGATTGAGCGAGAAAGCAAATATCTTACGCCTAATGGAAGTACTGTGATTAATATCCACGATAAGCTTATTGTGCTATCTGACTCTGCTGAAAACCTTAAAGAGGTAAAAGCAGTATTAAAAGTAAAGTCTGTTTAAGCATTTGCAAAAATGACCTAACTTTCTACGGTCAGATGTTTTTTCGTTTACATTAGGATTTCCATGTTTTTTCAATATAGATTCGCCCAATAAAAATACTCTCATGCCAAAAAAATCAAAGAAACAAGACATTCTTGATTACCATAGTGAAGGCCGCCCCGGTAAAATAGAAGTGGTACCCACCAAACCTAGCAACAGCCAGCGCGACCTTTCCATTGCTTATTCACCTGGAGTTGCAGAGCCTTGTTTAGAAATACACAAAAACAAGGAGGACGTTTATAAATATACCGCAAAAGGCAACCTTGTAGCCGTGATAACCAACGGAACTGCAGTATTAGGGTTAGGCAACATTGGCCCCGAAGCGAGCAAACCCGTAATGGAAGGAAAGGGTGTGCTCTTTAAAATATTTGCAGATATTGATGTGTTCGACCTTGAGCTTAATGCAGATGATCCTGAGCTATTTATCCAAACTGTAAAAGCACTTGAACCCACTTTTGGAGGAATAAACCTTGAGGACATTAAATCTCCTGAGTGTTTTGAAATTGAAAGACGTTTAAAGGAAGAACTGGATATTCCAATAATGCATGACGACCAACATGGTACAGCAATTATTACAGCTGCTGCGCTGATTAATGCTTTGGAGTTAGTGAACAAAAAAATTGATGAAGTAAAAGTAGTTTTCAATGGTGCAGGTGCCAGCGCCATTAGTTGTGCCCGACTTTATATTTCATGTGGTATAAAACCCCAAAACCTGATGATGCTAGATAGCACCGGGGTTATCTCTACCAAAAGGAATGACTTAAACGACCAAAAATCTGAGTTTTCTAGAGATACAGATAAGATGACTTTGGAAGAAGCCATAGATGGGGCGGATGTGTTTGTTGGGCTTTCTAAAGGTGGAGTGTTGAAAAAGAAGATGATAAAATCTATGGCGAAGGATCCCATTGTTTTTGCCTTGGCCAATCCCGATCCTGAAATCGCGTACAAGGATGCCATTGATACACGAGACGATATTATTATGGCAACCGGCCGTTCGGATCATCCTAATCAGGTAAATAATGTTCTAGGCTTTCCATACATTTTTAGAGGTGCGCTAGATGTGCGGGCTCGCAAGATTAATGAAGAGATGAAACTGGCTGCTGTAAAAGCCATAGCTGAACTAGCCAAAGAGAAGGTTCCTGAAATTGTAAACTTGGCCTATAATCACGCGAATCTCCAGTTTGGGCGACAGTATATTATTCCTAAACCATTTGATCCCAGGCTTATCTACAAAGTTTCTTCGGCTGTTGCCAAAGCTGCAATGGATAGTGGTGTAGCTCGTAAGCCCATTGAAGATTGGGACGTGTATAAGGAAGAACTTATTAAGAGACTGGGACGTGATGATAAGTTTATCCGCCTTGCCCAAGAAAAAGCACGTAGCAACCCACAAAGCGTGATATTGGCTGAGGGTGATAACCTCAAGGTGCTAAAAGCAGCTCAAATAGTGGTGGAAGAAGGATTGGCAAAACCCATTTTACTTGGAAAAAAAGAAATAATTGAAAAGCTCATTAAGGATAATAATCTTGGAATTGAGGACCTGCAAATTCTGGATACCTACGAAAGCCCAGAATATTTGGAGCGATATGCCAATGTGCTTTATGAGAAAAGGAAACGTAAAGGAGTTACCTTGTTTGATGCCCGCAAAATGATAAGAGATAGGAACTATTTTGGTGCAGCCATGCTAGAAGCAGGCGAAGCCGATGCCTTTGTTTCTGGGCTTACCCGAAAATATGGCGAAGTAGTTAAACCTTTGTTTGAGGTAATTGGAGCTGAGGCAGGAACCAAGAAAATTGCCGGCATGTACATTATGCTTACCAAGCAGGGGCCCATGTTTTTTATGGATACCACAATAAACGAGAGCCCAACAATAGAAGAAATAGTGGAGATGGCATTACAGGCATCCAGCATAATTCAACGCATTGGAATAAAGCCTAAAATAGCCCTTCTTTCATATAGCAACTTTGGATCTTCTGATGGCACCGAGCCACGCAAAATGCAAAAGGCCGTAGCCATCTTACGAAAATATTATCCTGATATGGTTGTGGATGGAGAAATGCAAGCCAACTTTGCGTTGAATAACGAATTGCTTAAAGAAGCCTTTCCCTTCAGTGACTTGGTTCAGAACAAACCCAACACTTTTATTTTCCCCAATCTGGCAGCCGGAAACATTACCTATAAGATGCTTCAATCCTTTGGAGCCGTGGAGGCGCTTGGGCCAATTTTAGTGGGAATTAACAAACCTGCACACGTACTGCAAATGGGAGCTAGTGTAAGAGAGATTGTGAATATGATCACCTTATCTTGTGTGGATGCACAAACACGGAAAAAATAAATATAAGGTCAAATTTATTATAGATGACTTATAGCTAGGTTCCATAAGTCAAAAAGACCTTGAAGTGTATGGACGACTTCATCAATAAGCATGTAAAAACAAAAGTTGAAAACAAAGAATAGAGTGGAGTTTTGTATTGGAAAATGGCCGAACTTCTCTTATCGGTTTTTCCAAAAACTAGGCATAAACAACATTAGCACTGTAAATAGCTCTAACCTACCCAGTAGCATCAAAAAGGAAAGAAAGAGCTTTCCTAATGGCGGTATATGATCAAAATTATCTACCGGGCCTACGGTACCAAGTCCTGGCCCAATATTGCCCAAGCATGCCGCCACAGCTCCCGTAGCCGACATAAAATCCAATCCCATCATGGCCATAACTAAGGAACCAAAAAAGAATATGGTAAGATAGATAAGTACAAAGGCAGCAATGGTATAGGTGATATTTTGGGGAACCGCCTTAGAGTTAAACCGCACAGGTAATACGGCTGATGGGTGCAATTGCCTTCTGAGTTCTAAAAAGCTATTTTTTATCAGTACGATTACACGCATGGTTTTAATTCCTCCTGAAGTACTACCTGTGGAGCCACCTGAAAAGAAGAGAATAAAAATAAGAACCAACAGGTAGTTTGGCCAAAGCAAGTAGTTATCAGTAATAAACCCTGTAGTGGTAACAATAGATACCACTTGGAAGAAACCATTGCGAACGGCTAATTCTAAATCGGCTGTGGTATACAACCACAATCCTATTGACACAAAACTCCCTAGCAACAAAAGGTTGATGGTATATACCCTAAATTCTTCATTAGCTATCACCTGCTTTATTTTACCTGTAAAGCCAAAAAACAAGAGTGTAAAATTAACTCCAGCCAAATACATAAAAAAGGTAATAATGTAGTGGATAGACGGCTCAGACCAGTGAGCCACACTTAGGTTTTTAGTTGAAAACCCTCCTGTGGCCATAGTAGCCATAGCGTGATTAATGGCATCAAAAAAGCTCATGCCTGCATAAGATAAGGCGCCCGTTTCGGCCAAGGTGAGAATCAGGTAAATTAACCATAGCCTTTTGGCAGACTCAGTAATTCGAGGGTGAAGCTTATCAGGAGTAACACCTGGAGCCTCGGCCACAAATAGCTGCATACCGCCCACCCCAAGTAATGGAATAATAGCTACGGTAAGCACTATGATTCCCATACCCCCTATCCAATGCGTCATGCTTCGCCAAAACAATATGCCTTTTGGTAGTACTTCTACATCTGTGAGTATTGTAGCTCCTGTGGTAGTAAAACCACTCATCGTTTCGAAAACTGAATTTACTAAGCCAGGAATAGCACCGCTAAGCAAATACGGTAAGCAGCCAAACAATGACATAGATAGCCAGCCTAGGGTTACAATCAGGTACCCGTCTCTTTTCTTTACATCCTTATTGGGATTGTTGCTATTGATGGCTCTTAAGCCCAGCCCACTTGCAAAAGTTATAATGGCCGAAAGTGCCAGAGGTGTCCAGTCCTCCTTATACACAAAAGAGAAAATCATACTAATGGCCATCATAAAAGACACTAGCATGAGCAGTGTGCCCGTAAGGGCTGCTATCATTTTTAAGTTAAATGACTTCATTTAATCTTACCTGAAATATCTACTGGTTTTTTGCGAGCAACCTACTTTCGAAAACACGATAACTCTATCTCCCACTTGTATAGTAAATTCACCGGTAGGTATTAATCCTTGGTTATGACGTACCACTCCGCCTATCAAAGCTCCTTTGGGTAAACCAATGTTCTTAATGGGGTTTTTGGTCACTTTACACTCTTTCTTAATATTAAATTCCATTACCTCGGCATCGAGCCCGTGAATGGTAGATAATGAGATGAAGTCTCCACGCCTTATATACCTGTATATAAAATTGGCCGCGGCTAACTTCTTATTGATAAGTGAATCGATTCCGATACCGTGAGAAAGGTTTAGATACTCTAAATTTTCTACCATGGCAATGGTTTTCTTTACACCGTGTTTTTTTGCCACCAGGCAGGCTAATACATTGGTTTCAGAATTTCCGGTAACGGCTACAAAAACATCCGTCTTTCCTATACCCTCCTCCTCAAGCTTCTCTACATCAGTACCATCAAAATTAAGAACCAATACATCAGGGTAATCCTCGGCTATCTCTCTCGATTTTTCCAAGTCTTTTTCAATAAGCTTCATGTGATATTCTTTGCCCAACTTACGCGCCAAATGGCGCCCTGTACGGCTACCGCCCAATACCACAATGTTGTTCACCTTTATTTTTCGCTTTCCGGTAATAGAGAGCACCTCTTCCAATCCTTCGGGATGGGTAATGGCAAACAAATGGTCGCCTATTTTTATTTCTGTATCTCCTTGCGGAATAATGGTTTCCCCCTCTCTTTTGATAGCTACTACTACGTACTTTCTTTCCTGTAATGTAGATGCTACTTCGGCTATCGTTTTGCCTACCACTTCAGCATCTTCATCTATATCCAGTCCTAGTAAAGTGATTTTTCCATTTTCAAACTCAATAGATTCACTTGCTGCATTGGTATTTACCAAATGACGCACTTCTCTCGCTGCCAATGATTCGGGCGAAATCAATTCATCTATGCCAAGTTCTTTAATATTGAGAGTCTTCGGTTCGGTGAGGTATTGCATCTGGCTAATGCGAGCTATTGTGCGCTTAGCACCAAACTTTTTAGCGTAAATAGCACTTAAAATGTTTGCTTCTTCTACCGATGTGACCGATATAAAAAGATCAGCCGAATCAACTCTTGCTCGCTTAAGCACCCTATAGTTAGTAGCTTCACCGGCAATGGTAATGGCATCTATACTAGAGTCAATATTGCTCAACCGTTCTTGATTACAATCTATAAGAGTGATATCATGAGATTCGCCCGAAAGCCATTTTGCCAAATGTATTCCTACAGCACCTGCACCTGCTATTACTATGTTCATAGTATTATTTAAACGAAGCCAAATGTACTAATTGAACTCAAGTTGCTATAAATAAAAATGAGAAAGCCATAAGCTTCATCGATAAGGGGAATTTATGATGCTATTTGAAGTCAAACTATTGTTGTTTTGATGGTGATTGATTTAACCTGCGTGTATAAAAAACAACAAAGGGCTTCATCGCTGAAGCCCTTTGTTTCTGGTGTAGCGAGAGCGGGAATTGAACCCGCGACCTCAGGGTTATGAATCCTAAAAGTGGCTTTTTCATGCATGTTTACTGGGGTTTCAGAGGGGTGAAATTGAGTTTTGGGTATCATTTACTTCTGAGTTTACTTCTGAGTTTTCGAAAAATAAATTAGGTGCTTTGGTAGCACCTATCTACTGTTTGGAAGGCAAAGGATGTGCCAAGCGAAATTGTTCGAGTTGAAAACTAGTATCATAAGATTGCAAAGAACTGAAATAATCAATTTCTCTTTTACCTCTCTTCTTGCATTTAAAATGAAGAAATACCCGCTTGCGCTCCAATTGCAAATTACGCAAGCGGGTATCAAAAAATTATTGAAAATGAGGCTATAAACCGCTGTTTTCCTCAATGAAGCTAACAATTCCCGTG
>JAUICR010000298.1 GCA_030427785.1 Bacteroidia bacterium
TTCACTAACGTTAGTGGCCAATGCAAATTACACAGTAGCTGTTTCGGGAGACACGGCCTATGGTTTTAGTGTTTTCGAAAATGTTGTTTTTCCTTCCACTCCGTTTAATGTAGGTCTTACGGTATTATCAGCAAATCAGGGTGCGGCTAAGCAGTTTCCTGATACGGCAAGTAATTATTTGCTGCCATTAACATTTGGTATTGATAAAACCGTGAGTTTACCAGAATGGACTAATAATGCAGTTGTTTTATACCCCAATCCTGCATTAGATGAAGTGAATATTTACGGAATTGCAGAAGCTCAGTTTTTAGAATTAAGAGACGTAAACGGAAAGCTTTGTCGTAGGACTCAAATTGCAAAAGGCCAGGAATCAATTGTAATAAAGCGCGGTGACTTACCTAGTGGTTTGTACTTCATTACTGTTCAGTTTGAGAAAGGATCCAGTAGTCAAAAGTTACTTTTAGAGTAAATTATTTTATATCTCATTCCGTAAATACGTAAGGTTCTCTTACATGTAATTACCTAAATTTTGGAATGGTTTTTTGTTCACTCATTAAGATATACCGCAAACTCATTGTTAGACTTGAGTTTTGCTTAGCAATACTATTTTAGTGTCAGCATTAAGATCGTTTGTAATCCCCTGTTTGTTTTAAACCCCTCCTAAGCTCCCTCTTAGTTGGGGTTTTCTTTTTTGCATTATTCTGTTAATCATTGGTTAAATACATGTTTGACCAATGATTTTCTTTTTAATTTGTCCCAATAATTTTAATCCTACCTAATGGCAAAGCCTGTAATCCACTCCGTTCTTGCTCTTATTTCTTCATTTTCAATGCTTTCAGCACAGTCGGGCGTGTATCGTACGCCTGCTTTGAGCCCAGATGCTTCTGTAGTAGCCTTTTCTTTTCAAGGCGATATTTGGACTATGCCGCTAGCCAATGGCAGTCCAAATAGGTTGACCATCCATGAGGCCTATGAGAGTAACCCCACTTTTAATTCGGATGGTTCGGCTATAGCCTTTACCAGTAATCGTAGTGGCAATGAAGATGTGTTTATCATGAAGACCAATGGAGCGGATTTAAAACGTCTTACTTATCATTCGGCTGGCGATGTGGTGAGCGATTGGACTAATCAGAACGAGATATTATTTAGCACACGCAGAGTATATGTGCAAGTAGAATGGGATCAGGAAATTCATAAAATTTTGCCGAAAGGTGGAACGCCTACACGCCTACTAGATGCAATGGGCGAAATGGCTGTGGCCTCGCCAGATGGTAAGCATATTGCTTTTGTAAGTGGCCCATGCCGCGTTTCGAGAGAGGCATATAAAGGGCCTGCAGATTTAGAAATTTGGATTTATAATGTAGAGGAGAAAACCTACCGTCAGTTTACCAATAATGAGTACAACGATTTTTTGCCGCGTTGGAAAAACAATGATGAGCTGTATTTTCTGAACGGTTCTACCGGGTACTATATTATTTATTCGCAAAGCTTATCGGCAACTAGCCCCACTGCGATTACTACGGTAAAAGGAGATGGAATTCGCTTTTTTGATTATGCTCAAAACACCATTGTTTACGAAAAAGGAAACAGCCTGTATAAACTGGACGTGCCGAGCAAGAAAAGTGAGAAAATTGAAATCAGTATCCATGCCGATTACCGATTTGACCCAACCGAAAAAGTAACTTATTCGGGTAATATTAACGATTATAAGGTTTCGCCAAATGGAAAGGAAGTGGCCATGGTGCTGCACGGTGAGGTGTTTGTAAAAGAATTGGACAAAGAGAAAGACCGCACGGTAAATGTTTCCAATCATCCCTTTAGTGATGAAGCACCAAACTGGCTGAACGATACCACAATTCTCTTCATTTCTGATAGAGATGGCCAGGCTGATATTTATAAGGTGTATTCAGATGATCCAAAAACTACCTCTATAGCTAAAGCCTTACGCCATAAGGTAGAGCTGGTAAAGAATACCAATGATGAAGAGGCTGATTTGGTGATTTCGCCAAATGGAAAAAAAGTGGCTTTTACCAGAAATGGTAAGCAGCTTATCATAGCCGACCTCAATGATAAAGGAAACATTAGTAACGAAAAGGTTTTGGTTGAATCTTGGTCTTTGCCTTCGGGTGTTGTTTGGAGCCCTGATAGCCGTTTTGTGTCCTATTCGCAGCAGGATTTAAATTTTAACAGAGAAGTTTTTGTTCACCCAATAGATGGCAAAGCTGTAAATGTGAGTATGCATCCTCGTGGTGATTATTCTCCTGTGTGGAGTGAAGATGGTTCTAAGCTCGGCTTTGTATCAGGTCGTGGGAGCGGAAATGACAATGATATCTGGTTTGTATGGCTCAAAAAATCGGACTGGGAAAAAACCAAGGAAGACTGGAAGGAGGGATCGTATTATGATGAGCCTGAAAAGAAGGAAGAAGGAAAAGGGAAGAAAAAAGGCAAGGAAGAGGAGAAAGATAAAAAGGAAGAAGAGAAACTTATAGAAATTGACTTTGAGGATATCCATGAGCGCCTAGTACGAGTTACTTCCTTGGCAGGGAATGAGGGCAATATTTTGATTTCGAAAGATGGCGAGACCTTTTTCTTCACGGCAAGATCAAACACAGCCGACCGAACCGATTTGTATAAAATAAAGTGGAACTCAGAAGACATTGAGCAATTAACGCAAGGTGGGCAAAGTCTTTATGGCTTGTCTTTAAGCCCGAGCAATGATGACTTTTATGCTTTAAAGCGCGGCTCACTTTTGCTGGTAGATGCCAAAGGAAAAACTACGGGAATGCCACATAAGGCACAGCTTACCATAAACCACGATGTGGAGCGTGCTTACGTATTTGATGAAGCATGGTCTATTTTGAACGATCGTTTTTATGACCCCAATTTTCATGGGAAGGACTGGGAAAAGCTAAAGCAAACGTATAAGCCCTGGGCTTTGTCTGCCTCTACCAGCCAGGATTATAGATACATTATGAACTGGATGCTTGGGCAGCTAAATGCCAGCCACATG
>JAUICR010000299.1 GCA_030427785.1 Bacteroidia bacterium
CTTGCATTATCATATACACGCTGGGTAAGTCTCATTTCCACCTTTTCGCCATCCTTTTTACCCTCATCTATATTCAGCTCTATTCCACCTTCATCTATCTTTAGTTTTAAAGTGCCATTATCAAAAGTTAGACTATCGGTTTCCTCAGCTTCATACGATTTTGGCAGTTCACATCCAAGGCAGTTCAATCCATTTTCGGTCATTATCCACCAGGTATTAATCATTTCATATTCCCAACGATCTTGTACATTTTGCGCATGCTCTATTAGCTCGCCCACCTCCTGATTGAAATACACGCTATAGCCTTCGGGCAAATACAGTCTAACCGAAATTTCCTGCCCACGGTACTTCTGGCCTTTATGCAGTATGTAATAATTTGGAATGATAATTATGGAATCAATTATTTGAACCTCGTAACTGGTTTCACGGGCATTGTATCGTGCTTGCTTTCTGTCCTGGCCTTGAGCTTCAGTAATAATTTTGATAAAAGCTTGATCACCTTCAGTTCTGTAAATTCCTATTTCCACATCATTAAAGGCATTCTTATCACCACTTTGTACCCAGGAGGATGCATAGGCATTTTTGTACATCTCAGCTAAGCTGTCATTTGGTAATTGCAGCACAATTTCCTTTCCTGTGGTAAGCGGTATTTCTTTGGATACCTCAGAATGGCTATCGAACTCTAAGCCCATACGTATACCCGAAATAAGCAGGAATACTAAACCCAAAAAGGTAGTAAAGGCCAGTGCTGATCGAGCAGGCCTGTTAAGCGGTTCCAAATTAAACAGTAACCTGATGCCAAAGTACACCAGCAAAAAGAAGGGAGCAATTACACTGAGTACTATGCCCACTAAAAGCAAATTGTAATGACCGCTAGTAATGGTTACAATTTCCAAAAAGGAAAGTAAATCAGAGTAATTATAATCAGCGCCCAAAATATTAATACCTCCGGCAAAAAGCCCAGCACCTATAGCTATGAGTATAGCAAAGCCTACGAATAGAAAGAACAAACCGAATAACTTTCCAATTACTTTAAGGATAAGCCTTAAAGCGTCAAGTATAAAGTTGCCTAAATCGGAAAAGAAAGTTCCTAAATGGCTAGTGGCTTTACTGGTATTAATGTTGGACATCCTTGATCCAAACTCTTTCATATTCTGATTCACATTGCCAAGCTCTTCCTTTATTGATTTCTCAATATTTGAGATATTAACATGCTCTCCGCGCATTTGCAATTTCTCGGCAGTAGTTTGAGCCTTTGGTATCACTAGCCACATGATACCATAAAAGATGAGCCCAAAGCCACTAAAGAAAAACAACAATACAAACGCTAAGCGAATCCAAAGGCTGTCTACATTAAAATAGGCTGCAAGGCCCGAGGCTACACCTCCCAATATTTTATTGTCAGGATCTCTAAAGATTCTTTTAGCTTTTAACTGAAACGGAGCTTCATAACTGTCAGAAGCATTTGTCGCGGTATCGGCATCGGGGTCCAAATAGTCCTCTGGTTTTCCCATAATGGAGATTACATAATCTACATCTTCCAGGCTTACCACTTCTTTTGTTTGTCCCGTCTTTTCCTTGAAAAGTTCAGCAATCCTGGTTTCTATATCGCTTATTATTTCTTTTCCACCTTCGGTATTGGCAAATTGTTTCTTAAGGGTGTTTAAATACTTTTCTAAACGAAAGAATGCTTCTTCATCCATATGGAAGATAAAGCCTGCCAAGTTTATATTTAATGTCTTATTCATGGTGCTTAAGGTTTTGAAACAGTTTTGTTTACGGCTTTTACTAAATTTTCCCATGAGTTTAATAACTCATTCAATGCATTCTTACCACTTTCGGTAAGTGAGTAGTATTTTCTGGGCGGACCAGAGGTTGACTCTTCCCATCTGTAGGCCAGTATTTTGGCATTCTTTAATCTGGTAAGTAGGGGGTATAGAGTTCCTTCTACCACTATAAGTTCAGACTTTTTTAAATGCTCAATAATATCTGACGCATAAGCATCTCTAGATTGGAGTAGGGACAAGATGCAGAGTTCTAAAACTCCTTTTCGCATCTGCGCCTTTGTGTTTTCCAAATTCATATACCTGCGATTTATTATTAATACTTTATTTCTAACACTATTTGGTTTAACAAAGATATATGAATATTTAGGTACTATGCAATACAAAGTACCTTAATTAAGCATAAAGCATTGTTATAGAGATAGTTTAATTTTCAACTTCCATAGTTTTTTAACATTAAATGATAAAAATGTAATAATTAGAATAGGGATATAGGTCTATTTTAAGGTCTTAAACTTTTTGTAAAGTCTCCTAAAATCTCTAAAAGGAAGAGGTGCTGCACCTTCGTTTAATTTAATTTCAGCTAGCTGGGCCAATACTTTGAAATGATAGAGTAATGAGGACCAAGCTCTAAATATAGAATAGGAGGGATCATAGATATGGGCAGGTTCAGAATTGGCTCCATTTACCTCTATTATCCAAAAGTTTTCTAAGCTTTCTAAGGCTTCCCAAGATTCCATTATAATATCTAATCGCCCATAAGCAAAGCCAGGTAAGCTAGTGCATATTGCAGAAATACTTTTGGTAAGCTTAGAGTTTATGCGATACTCGGCATTCTTAAATTTGGTTCCCAGCCTATGGTTACCCAAAGATTCCAGACGTCTAACACGACCTTTATCTATTACCTCATTCCAGTCAAATTCGTTCTCTCGAACCAACCTTTCGAATTGCAGAAAAGCCCTGCCTTCGGCTCTTAGTAGTGTTTCCAAACTATCGATACCGTTTCCCGTTATTTCCAAAAACTCTCTTTCCATCAGCGAGCTTATTTCCCAATTACCATCTTTACAAATAGCAAAAACTCCAATTTCAATAGGGGCTACTATGTACTCCTGTAAGATGTAGCTCAAATCATGATTTGAAGATAGCTTCTTAAGATCTTCAAAACTGGTTAGTTTGACAATGCCTAATCCACGCATTCCCGTATCAG
>JAUICR010000060.1 GCA_030427785.1 Bacteroidia bacterium
TCCTCTAAACTTGGAGGAAGGATTACACCACAGAGGGTAACGAAAGTGTAAGGACCTGACCAAGTGCTAACATCTGCTACTCCACAACTATCCTGAACATAAAACTCATATATAGATGAATTAGAAAGGCTTGTAAGTGAAAGCGTGTCATTCGTAACCGCCATCATCATTCCTGTACCAGGGGTAAAACCAGCAATACCATATTCTACATTCCAATTAGATGCGCCACCAGTAGTCCAAAAAATGTCTGCCGTAGTAGTTCCTACATTAAAAGCGCCAAGGGATGTTGGTGCAAAACAAGAAGGTGCTTCAATGATACCTACGTCATCCAAAACTGGATCTCCGTAAAAATCGGAACCACTTCCTCCACTTTCAGTTCTGAAACGAACTTTCACCATATTTGTGTTATAAACTGCTGCTGTAAGGTCAAAACCAAAAAGCTCCCAGCCTGAAGTTCCTTGCACAATACTATCAAATACTGACCAATTCGTTCCGTCATACGTTTCGATATATAATGGGTTGATAGGAGTATAACCTGAACCACACATCCAATAATGGAAATCAAGATATGGTACCGTTAATGCTGAAACATTAACAACAGGCATTTCTAAAATTACTCCTACATCTCCACCTGAATGATCCATCCAAGCAAAGTATCCTGAGTTTCCTGTATGATCTGTTGGACCTGAACAAGTAACAGTATTTACACCCGACCCTGTACTGAATGCCCATGGCCCTCCTGAGGTAGCCGATTGACTCCAACAGGCTGGGGTTGTGTTGGCATCAAAATTCTCTACATAAGGCGCTATCTGTGGTGCTGCGCATAGCAAAGTGTTGTAATCGTCAATAGTAACATCGTCAATTCCATTATCACCGTAGAAATCTGAGCCCGAGCCACCAGATTCAGCTCTAAATCTAATCTTAACTAAGTTCGATCCGTACGTATGACCTGTAAGGTCATAAAGCATTCTTTGCCAGCCTGTGGTTGAGATATCAATAGAATCTACAATATTCCATGCTATACCGTCCCAAGATTCTACGACAGTTGCGTTTGTAGGGCTGTAACTAGCACCACACATCCAATAATAGAATTCTAAAGCAGGCGTAGTAAGCAAGGAAACATCAATGTCGTTCATTTCTAGAATAACTCCCGCATCGGTACTAGATTGATCCATCCAAGCATAAGTACCTCCATTTCCTGTATGATCATTAGCAGAAGCACAAGTAACAGAGTTAAAGCCAGCACCAAATACCCATGGCCCACCCGTTGTTGCAGATTGGCTCCAACACAAGGGTGTCGCATTTACATCAAAAGATTCTGTGCGTGGCGCCATAAAGGTGGCACAAAGGGTAGCAAAGTTTCCTGGGCCAGCCCAAATGGATGTATCGCCTAAGCCGCAATCGTCTTGTACATAAAAATCATAATAGGTGGCTGGCATCAAACCCGTTATAGCATAAAAGGTATCTACTATACCCGTTACTAAGGTACCCGTACCTCTGGCAAATCCCATTGGGCCATACTCTAAATTAAACAAAGAGCCTGGTCCAGCTAGCCAATTAACTGTTGCGCTATCCGCATATACCGGGTTAGCAACAAACCCACTTGATGGAGTACATGAAGGTGGAACAAACTCATCCGCCCCAATATCTGGCGTAACTGATCTTGTTTCGCCATCAATATCCATTGTAATTCCTGCGTAGGCCAATGCCGCTCCATTAAGTCCTGGGGCCTGAGCATGCAAGTCATTGGAGCCATAATACAATGGGTCAACACTAACAGAGTTCTGATCCATCGAAGGAACGCCAAGCTGATAAGCTGCTAAATCCGCATAGTTTGTATTATTAATACGAGCTGTGGTCACTCCTGAAGCGTAAATATTGTTATAATCAGAAGAAGCGACATAACCCAAAGTAACGGCACCACTTGACACTTCAAATGCGTAACCGCCACCAGTATTAACCAAATTATTGTTTTGAAGGTTAATAAACCCATAAGTACCCGAAGTACTCGAGTTGAGATAGATAGCTCTTCCACCTGTAGTGGAGCCTCCTGTTATGTTTATAGAATTATAAACAATATCCGTGTAATAGTTATTATAAGCATATATTCCGTAAGTAGTGCCTGTATTGCCACTTAGACTTATCATATTATTTGCTACAATGTTGGGGCTTAAAGCCGTTCCGTCATTAAAGTAATTATATATACCGTAGTTAGAAGAGGTAGCAAATAGATTTACAGTATTACCAACTACAGAAGACATATCTCCATAGTAATTGTAAATACCATACCCCGTGCTATAAGGTGAAGAACTTTTTTGCGTAATTGTGTTACCAACTATGCTATTTCCTTCTTGATAATACATGTAAATTCCCATATAAAGGAAATCCATTATCATATTACTATCCACAGTATTGTTAATAGCATAAGCCCCTGAATTACCATAGATATACATTCCATAACTACCATTGTAAAGCTCATTACCTCTTATGGTCATATTGCTAATGGTATCCAAAATATTGGTGCCATTATAAATAACAGCCATAAAATTGGAAGTGGTAGTTGTTGCCACCCCATTCAAGATGTTGTCCTCGATAGTAACAAACGAACAATTCTCATAAAGCTCTATAACTCTACCATTGGACGCTCCTGTTGCAGTAAGTGTCAGACCTCTTACCGTTAAATAAGAAGTTCCTGTTAATTTCAAGACATAATTATCAGCAGAACCAGACGCTGCATAGGTAAATACCGCTGGATTTGCATTAGAGGCTGCTGCTTGTATAGTCACTGTATTGGTACTTGACCCTCCAGGAATTGCTCCCAAGGAAAGCTGGCCATTATAAGTTCCTTCTACCACGTTTACAGTAACCGGACCTGAAACACCACAAACCCCAAGCATTAGTTCTAAGTCTGCAAGGCTATTAAAGTTAGTACCCCCAGTTGGCGAGCCACTATCAAGAGTATATACACCCGACATAGTGCTAGAACAAGGTGTTAGGAACGTATGTGGCCCTACCCATGTGCTTGTGTTGGTTACACAGCTATCCTTTACGTACCAATCATACAAAGTGTTCGCTGATAAGGTTGTTAAAACCAAGCTATCCGCCAAGGCATGAACCGTAGTGCCGGTTCCGGGAGTAAAGCCCGCTGGGCCATACTCTACTAAAGAAGATGTTCCTGTTCCGAAATCCCATGTAAGGTGAGCACCAGTAGCCGTTAAATTATTCACTCCTTGATTAGTAGGAGGAACACAAGCACCTGGAGCTAGATATGTGAACTCATAATACTCGTTATCCAAATACCCTGAACCTCCTGTACCGTTCTGAATGTTAGGTGAACCACTTACTCCATTCAAAGGGTTGGTTACCTCATATGCGGTAGTTGAATTAATTTGAATACCCACCGTCCCTGTAAAAGATGTTGGAGAGCTAGCATAGCCCATATCTACCACGTATATCTTGTTAGACGTTTCTTCAAGAACTGTGGCAGAATACCAAAACGACTGTGTTCCTATTTCAAATGAATAATAGTGTATCCAAAACTGACGATTTGGAGCTGTTCCATAGATATGTGTGTACACATAATCTGAAGTAGAAATAGAAGTATTTGAGGTATCCTCCCAAAAAGCTGCAATCGTATTAGGTGGCAATGCCGCATTCGGCAGGCCAGTATTAATATTTAGCGCAGCCCCTACACTCATATTAGCATTGGTAGTATCAAAACTAATCAAGCCATTTTTTGAAACAATAAAGTGGGTTACTGAGCTACCATAAAAGTCGAAGCTAAATGGAATAGGAGTAGCTGCTGACCAAGTATTAATTGTTGTACTACCGGTTCCTCCGCTTAAGATTTGTGTACCGCCTGTTGTGGTAAAGTCTCCGACCGTTCTAAGGCCACCAGGATTACCTACATCCAGAGCTGAATTTGTGACGGTATAGGCTTGCCCATAACTCCAATAAGAAGTAGACAATAATACCAGCCCCATTATACAATAGGATAAAAATTTCTTCATAGTAATTTAGTGTTAGATTTAAACGTGTATTGAAAAACAGACGCTGAATATAGCTTTTTAAGCTCAATCAAGGCATTACACGTAGTCTAAATTCCAGCTAAAAAACACTAATCCTTTGTTTTTCAGCCCAATAAATTACTTTTTATTCTCCGCCCATGTTTTGTAAGAAATATTGGCACGCTGCCTAGCCTCAATGAGTTTACGAAGTGGTTCGCATTCTTTAAGGGAATCCCAACAATCCTTGGGCAGTCCTTGGTAAATTTTAGTTCCTTCAGTTTTCCACGCAATCATTTCATCACTTACCTGTTTGATAATTTTGTGAGGGTTTCCTACACAAAGGCTTCTTGCTGGGATTTTGGTTTCTGCTTTAATAAAGGTCAGGGCTCCCACTATAGACTCCTCTCCTAAGTCCACTTTATCCATAATTACAGCGTTCATTCCCACCAGGCAATTCCTTCCAATGTTTGCTCCATGAACGATTGCTCCATGACCTATATGAGCGCCTTCCTCTAATCGTATAGATACTCCAGGAAACATATGCACTGTGCAATTCTCTTGAATATTGCAGCCATCTTCTATAACGATTTGCCCCCAATCACCTCTAATAGCTGCCCCAGGGCCCACATACACGTTTTTACCGATAATCACATCTCCAATTACCGATGCCGTTTTATGCACATAAGAGGTTTCGTGAATAACAGGCTTAACGCCTTTAAATTCGTAAATCATAAATTGAACTGTTAAAAGGTAAAGGAACATTACCCCGTAGTTATCGTGACTAATTTAACGCCTATACTTATCATGTAAGCCAGAACCTTGCTCTAGCAAAAGCAAGGCTTTTTCTACCCTTCTTTGCTTTGTTGCATCCTGTTTGGCACTTTCTATATGCTCCACATATTCGCGCTGATGCGAAGGTGGTAAGCTTTCAAAAGTTTTACGCGCCACAGCATTGCTTTTCATGGCTTCATTTAGCAACTCTGAAGAATCATATTTCTTATCACGTTGATTGAAACCCTCTACTTGCTCTCCGGATTCGTTCTTTTCAATAGCCTCTAAAACCAAACCCCGAAGACCCTCTTCATCCAAATCTTCGATGCTAGAAACATTGTACTTCCGCATAGATTTGGTTGTTTCAGCTGTAGCCTCCAGAAGGTTTTTAGGATCATTAAAAAGTGCGCCTTTATGAAACCACACAGCCGCAAACTTCTTGAAAGCAACCATGCTTAGCATTATACCTTTATACTCAAAAGTTGGTGCGCCCCATTTAATGGTTTCTTCAACCTGAGGTGCTGTTTCCAAAACAACTTGCCGCACACGAGTAAGTATCGGGTGAGCAAAGTTGCCCTCTAGCCGAGCCAGATATTCGTCTGTGTTTTTGGGCTTTGCCATTTAGTAGTGAAAAATTAAAATTGAATATTCTAAACCTCATCCATTTAAAATATTCAATCTTACATATTAAATACTTTTACGCTCTCTCTAAAACTACAGCATATCCTTGACCAACGCCAATACACATGGTACAAAGTGCGTAGCGCTTTCCCGTTTCCTGTAATTGAATTGCCGCGGTTTGAAGCAGTCTTGCACCGCTCATTCCCAGTGGGTGACCCAATGCAATAGCGCCTCCATTTGGGTTAATTCGAGGATCATTATCTGCCAAGCCCATTTTGCGGGTACAAGCCAAAACTTGTGCAGCAAAGGCTTCGTTCAGTTCTAAAATATCCATTTGATCTAAAGTAAGACCTGCTTTTTTCAAAGCAATTTCAGAAGCATAAACCGGCCCGATTCCCATAATGCGAGGCTCCACGCCTGCAACGCCCATTGATACAATTCTGGCCATTGGCTTAAGATTGTTCTTAGTCGCGCCTTCTTCAGAAGCTACCAAAAGTGCCGCTGCACCATCGTTAAGTCCCGATGCATTACCAGCAGTTACCGAGCCTTCTTCTTTCTTAAAAGCCGGACGAAGTTTTCCTAAAATTTCCAGAGTACTGGTAGGTTTTACAAACTCATCTTTAGCAAAAATGATAGGGTCTTTTTTCCTTTGAGGAATACTTACTGCTGCAATTTCTTTTGCCAATCGGCCATTATTCTGTGCTTCCGTAGCTTTCATTTGGCTCCAGTACGCAAACGCATCCTGATCTTCGCGGCTTATATTATAAAGCTCCACCAGGTTCTCGGCCGTTTCGCCCATAGCATCGGTGCCGTAACGCTTGTACATTTCAGGGTTTACAAAGCGCCATCCAAAACTTGAATCATACATTTTTGAATCTGTGCCATAAGCTTTGCTCGGCTTGCTCATTACGTAAGGTGCACGGGTCATGTGCTCCATACCTCCAGCTACAAATACATCCCCATCACCATTTCTAACTGCACGCATGGCTTGAGCTGCCGCACTCATTCCTGAGGCACAAAGTCGATTCACAGTTTCGCCTGGTACAGAAAACGGCAATCCTGCCAATAGCGATGACATACGAGCCACATTCCTGTTATCCTCACCAGCCTGATTGGCGCAGCCCATTATTACGTCTGCTATCATTTCCTGATCCAAATCTGCATTGCGAGCCATCAATTCTCTGATAACATGTGCTCCCAAATCGTCAGCTCTTACTGCTGATAATGTTCCACCAAAACTTCCAATTGGTGTACGTATTCCGTCTATTATATATGCGTCTTTCATTTCTTATTTAATATTGAAAACTTAATATTTAAGATTTGCCCGAACCGCTTTGCATACTCTTGCGTGTTGATGCAAATATGTTCGTCAATTCCTCCGCTTCCTTTTTTAATTCTTGTAATCCCTTCCTATCCTTTATTTCAACCTCTTCTTCTAAAAGCTCTAACCAAAAAATACTTTCATCAGCTTCCTCCAGCACGATGCTGATTTTTGCTGTAAAGGCGGGCCTACTTTGCGCCAAGCATGCTGCTCTGTAATTTGCAGCCACAGAAGTAGAACATCTAATCAACTGGCCTTCGATATGCCAGAACAATTTGCTATTTCTACTTTCTGCAATCAACAGCTTTAAACACCCCTTTGCAAAGGCTTTAGTCCTGTCTTTTAACTCTTGGCTAGTCATCTATTAAATATTCCGTTTTAAATATTCAACATTAATTAGTCCACTCTTTCTTCGTTCTATAAACAGTTCCTTTAAAAAGCGCAACCACCTCATCATTTTGATTGGTCACTTTTATATCATAAATGCCCGTAGCGTTTGTCAAATTTAGTTCGATGGCTTCCGCAATTAGGATGTCTCCAATATGCACAGCTTTGGTGTGAGAAATACTGGTTTCTATGCTCACAGCTTGGCGTCCATGACTGTTGCTCGCAAAGGCCAGAGCGCTATCCGCCAACGAGTAGGTAATTCCGCCATGAGCAATTTTAAAACCATTGGTCATCTCTTCGCGAACCGTCATTTTCAGTTTGGAATAACCCGCCCTCTCCTCGATGCGTTCAATACCCAACCATTGGCTAAAAGCATCGCCATTGTACATTTTATCAACTATCGCTTTGCCTGAAATCATTATTTCTTTTCCATTTCGTACGCCACCGAGCGTTCTATTATAGAAACTACAATGTCCAGCGACATGTAAAAATTTAACTGCTCCATCGGGGTTACTTCGGTGCTCTTGGTTTTGAACAGCGCTCGTACCATAAGGTCTTCAAACACCTTTGGGCTATCAGAAAGGTCTAAGAGACTGGTTTTATTTATCTCATTAATGTCCTTGGTTTTTGCCTCATAGCTATCCACCTTATCTTTTATTACCTCCTCTATCATTTGGTGAGGAACCATTTCTACAGGAATACCCGCAGAAATAAATGCATTTATAAGAATCACTGCTGAGTCAACTAGAACTTCATGTTCGGTATCATCAAAATCATCTGCTAAATTGGTGATAAAACCCATTAAGGCAGGTTGATCTTCCAGCACATTAATGATCATCTTTCCCTGCTCCTCTTGGCTCATAGCTTCATAATCGGCTATGGCTATTGCTACAAAATCTGTCTTGGTTTGCTTCATGTGGCAAATTTAATTATTTGAATTAGCCCTTTTAGGCAGCGCTATTCGTACTAAAGCCTGCACTATAAGGCCTCCTTTTCATCTACTTTCTCCTCTCCATTTTTTACAAAGAAGTTCTCTAGTTCTCTCAAGGTCTCCGAAGTAGTTTGGATGTCCTTTACTATAGTTCCTTTATCAAGTATTACAATACGCTGGCAAAACTCTGTAACATGTCCCAAGTCATGACTAGAAATAAGCATAGTGATATCTGTTTCTTCATCCAGTTTTTTTAGCTGATCGCGCAGTTGATACTGGGTGGAAGGGTCTAAATTGGCAAAGGGTTCATCTAGAATCAAAATCTTAGGATTACCTATTAAGGCTCCCACAATCCCCACTTTCTTTTGATTTCCTTTTGATAAATCTCGTATGTACTTTTTCTTAGAAAGAATTTCTCCTTTGAAAAAATCTTCATACCCAGCCAAAAAGGAAGCAAGTTCTTCTTTGCCCCAATTATGAAGTTTAGCTATAAACCCAAAATATTCATCCGGAGTCAAGTAGTCTATCAAAAAGCCTTCGTCTATAAAGCTCCCTGTAAAGTGTTTCCAAGATTCATCTTTCGCTACATCCACTCCATTTAGAGTAACGCTGCCCGTATTGGGCTCAATCAAATCCAATATGCATCGATAAAGTGTGGTTTTTCCTGCACCATTATTACCTACCAAACCAAAAGATTTTCCCGCTTCTATTTCTAGTGAAGAGATATCCAGTACCGTTTCACTATTATATACCTTGGTTAAATTGTTTATGCTTATTATTCCTTCCATTTCGTCTTAATATTCTATTTGCAATTTCATTTTAACGGCCTTAACCCTCTCTAAACCCTGCTGCGTTTCTGTACTTCTTTTCATTAAAGTTCTTAATGATTTCTCTAAACCAATATTTGCTAAAAGCCAAACTGAGCAAACCACAAACCGCTAAGGCCAAAAGACCATAATAGGGCTTGTTAAAAACATTAAAGGCCTGGTAAATCAATATTGGAAAAACCAATAACGGGATGGTAACCAAAAATTGAACAGCGCTTGTTCCCTGGTAATTAAAAGCAGAGCCCTTGCTTAAGTTGATTCTCTTTTTTTGGTATGTAGAAGCAAACAGCAATACAAAACTGTTTACACCCACATTATAAATAAAGGCTGCAGTATTTATCCATAAGGCATCTATAGTAAAGTACATATAGCCCAACGATAAGATATAGGTAATAAGACTACTGCCTACCAGTAGCCAAAACTTTGCCCTAAAAAACGCCTCCATAGGGTAGGCTCTGGTTAGAATTCCGTCAAAAAACGAGCCCTCCCAACCCACCATAAACTGGCCATAGTTGATCATAAAAATACCCGTCATAAAAATGCCCACAAAAACCTTCCATCCCATGCCGTCATACATGTCGGGCTGGGTATAAAACAGCAGCCCATATAAGCTAAACAGGAGGGTTATCACCAAAACGCTTTTGGTTCTTTTGTTCCGCAAAATGAGTTTTAGCTCGTTGGCTATCATTACGCCTATACTTCCTTTTGACTCCAGGTAACCAAACTCTTGAGTGCTTGCTTCTTTTGACTCTTTTCGCCACTGATCGATATAGGCCTGCTTGCGCAAAAAGCTGTAGTTGCTCAGGTATAAAAGAGTGGTAAGCGCTACAGGAATGAGGAAGAACCACCACTGGCCAAGATTGGCAAATAAAACTGCTGACCAATCATTTAGTGAAATCCACCCTGCAAAATTTAACGCAAACAGAGTAGCTACTACTACTGCAAAAACGATAAATATCCACTGTTTGACAGCCGCCACCCTTTTTAGATAAATGGCCAAGAAATGATTGAAAAAAACAAAGAACAAAAGACTAAACATCCATAACAGGCCTCCTGTTATGCCCAGCTCATCTACCGATACCCTGAAGCAAAACGGCACGATAAACAATAAGGGAAAAAAGTTGAAAAGGTTGAATACACTCGTCCCAAGCAAGAAGTTGATCACCTTAGATTTTGGCATAGCCTGTAGCAAATAATGCTGTATACTCATCACATTCAGCTCCTGCAAAAAGAACCTTAACGCCAAATCGCTAAGCATATAATACAGCACAAACTGCGCATAGATAGGCACTAACACTTCTGCTGAAGGAAATGACTCCTGCAGTAGCTCAGGCATAAAAAACCCCAGCAACGAAAATGACAATCCGAAATACAGGACTAAAAAGCCTATTAAAATCTTCATTCCCCAACCTTGGCTGAAATATTTTGACCTAACCAAGTTTTTCCATTGGTGCTTCCACAGCAAGCTATACATCATGGGACTATTTATTTTTACTACTAAAGTGTAAGATTCACGCAATTTAAGATATTATGCAAGGTGTTTATTTTCTATTTTTTTGTCATGCAAAAATTTCGCTTATTTATTTTTAATCCTTGCTCATCCTCGCATTTAAGCTATTTTTGAATCAACTAATATTAGAATCATGCAAAGATTGATACTCCTTTTTTCAGTACTACTAATGGGTACAACCAGTGCCTTGGCTCAAGTAGAGCTTAACGTGTATGGAGGATATGTACCTTCATCCAAATCTCAGTATACCTACTATGGCAACCGAGTGTATTTTGATGATGGAGCCAACTTTGGAGTTGCCCTTGATATAGACGCGCCAGTACCTGGCACCCAGATAGAAATCTCTTATATGCACTTTTCTACCACCATAAGCTCAAGAGGTGGAATAGATGTACTGTTTGACCCGCAAAAAGCAAACATTGAGTATTATCAAATTGGTGTTTTAAAAAGCTTTATTGAAGATGCCCCAGTAGACCCCTATGGGCTTTTTACCCTCGGAGCATCTAGAATGGATGCAGAAACTGCGACTTCTGATTATTGGAACTTTGCAATGAATTTAGGTTTGGGTCTCAAGTATTTTATAAACGACCGTGTGGGTATTCGTGTGCAAGCACGCTTGTTGCTCCCCATGTATTTTGCTGGTGGAGGTTTCGGCTGTTCTATCGGTACTGGCGGTTCGGGCTGTGGCACGGGCTTGAGTTTTGGCTCTGAGGTTATCCAAGGCGATTTTACCGGAGGCCTAGTGTTTAAGTTAGGCTCCTAGCCGCAATACTTTAACCCACATGAGGACCTTCATTTAGCGGGATTGAATTTTGGCTAAAAATGCTACTTTGGTTTGAAATTAAATCTATCATCCATGCGCATGTTTATCCAATCTTTAAAACACGGCTTGTCCTTCCTTATTTTTCTTGTATCAGGGCTATCTGTTCAGGCCCAAATTGAAAATAGTTTATCCTTTGATGGTGTAAATGATGTGGTAAATATTCCGGGTGCATCTGCTCAAATTGCGGCTTCTACTGCTGGAATGAGCTTGAGCTGCTGGGTATATGCCAATAATACCGCTCCTAGCTTTCCAAATTTTGATGGCATAGCGGGTTTTCGAAATGAAACCAACTGCGACTTTTACTTATTACAGCTTTCTAGCACCACCATAGAGGGAAGATTTAGAAACAGTGTAGGAACCCCTTATACCGCCACGGCTTCAGGTTTTGTGGTAAACACATGGCAGCACTTAGTACTTACCTATGATGGTTCTAATCTTATGGTATTCATCAATGGTGTTCAGAAAGCCTCAGTAAGCGCTAGCGGCTCTATTAATTCTGTAACAGAGATTATGTATTTAGGCAACTTGCCTTTTCAAACTACAAATTTTCAGTTTGGAGGACAGCTGGACGAAGTAGCTCTTTGGAACAAAGCACTAAGCGCAGCCGAAATAAGCTGCATGTATCAAAATGGTCATGACAATTCTAGCCCAAACCTAAAATTGCATTACACTTTTGACCAAGGAACACCCAATGGAACCAATACTGGTATAACCAGCTTGATAGACAATAAAGGGAACATTAATGGCTTTTTGAATGGTTTTGCCTTAACGGGTAACTCCTCAAATTTTACAAATGGAGTAGTACAAGGTGGCTCGTTTACTGCCAAAGTTTGTCAAGGTGATAGCGTGGCTTTTGGATCCACTTATTACAGCACTCCGGGCACCTATTATGTTTCTATTCCCATTGCCGGTGGTTGCGATTCTATCTCCAAAATGGTGCTAACTGTAGATACTGTGGATGTAGGAGTTACTGTCACGATTTCCACAGGCAATGCCTATCGCGCTGATGCGGTGGGGGCAACTTACCAATGGATAGATTGTATTACTAAGCAACCTATACCCGGTGCAACCTTCCGAAGTTTTATACCCAGCACAGGCGGCTCTTTTGCCGTGGTGGTAGATAATGGTACTTGCTCAGATACCTCAGCCTGCGTTATCAGTACTGTTGGTCTTGACGAAAATCAAAGGACCAAAGTTTCTGTTTTTCCAAATCCCTCAAAAGGCAAATTTATTTTTGACCAAGGATATGATACCGAAGCCGGAACGCTTTATCTGCTAAATAGCGCTGGTAAAATAATGGCGGAATTCAAAGTAGAAAACCGTAGAGAAACTGTAATTGACTTAGAGCTTAACCCAGGTGTTTATCTTTTGAATTTTCAGAGAGAAGATGGGAAGCAAGGAACCGCTCAGCTAGTTGTGGAGCCTTAAGTTTTATCAGCACCTAATAGTCTTTCCGGCTAGTTAGCCTGAAAATAAGCGACCAAAATTTCCTTTAAAATATCGTTCAATTCTTTGCGCTCTGCATTTAGGAGCAGGGTGATGCTCACTTTCTCTTTTGGAAAATAGGCTGTAAAGGATTCAAATGCATCGATGGACCCAGAATGGCCGTAACAGGATTTGTTGTAAAATGAATATTGAAAAATCCCCAAGCCTAGATTACCTTCAGTTTCCAGCATTTTCTGAAGCCAAACCTCATCAAAAAATTGGTGGCTAAAAAGGGCTTCCAAGAAAATATTGACCTCGTTGGCGGTTGAACTAACTGCTCCGGCACCCATCAAAGTTTTTGTATCGGCTACAGAATTCGGCTGCCAAGATCGCTTCCAGTAATATGAGCTGGCCTCATTTTGAGATGGATTAATAGCCGCTCCAACGGTGGTTCGTTGTAGACCAAGCGGCTTTTGAATTCTGTTTTCAAAAACCTCAACAAAAGTCAGCGAATCAATTTCCTCAGCGATTAAGCTAAGCACCACATAATTCGCATTATTATAGTCGGTTTTCGTGCCTGGCTTGAAATCCATTTCGGCATTTTCGAATATTGCCAAAACCTCTTCTCTTGTCTCTGGGTTTTGATTGCGATAGTTTCCTGTTCTATCATCTCCAAAATTGTGGATTCCCGATTGATGTCGAAGCAATTGCTCAATAGAGATTTTTTTTGCCATTGGCCATTTTGGAAAAAAAAGTGAAAGTGGGCCTTCCAGCGCCAGCTTGCCTTCACTCGCCATTTGTAGAATAATGGTGGCCGTAAAAGTTTTAGAAATGGAGCCTATCCGATATACCGTTTCGGGGTTTGCTTTCTGGTTATTCTCAATACTGGCAAAACCAAAACCTCGTTCATAAACAAGATTAGCAGCTTGCCTAATGCTCACCGAACCCATCGCCTGATTCTTCTTTTCAAGCTGGTCAAATACTTTTTCTAGCTCAGCGCTTTGGCTAAAACAAGTAAGTGTAATAAATACCGCTAGTAAAAGAAGGACGCCTCGCATTAAAAGAAATTATCGCCCTTTCTTGCCATCTTCCTCAACATTGGGCTACAGCGATAGCGGTCTTCGTGATATTCATTATACATTTCGTCAAGCGCATTTACGCAGTTTTGAATACCAATTTCTTCGGCCCAAGCCAATAAGCCTTTGGGGTAATTCACCCCTTTGGTCATGGCCAGGTCAATATCTTTAGCAGAAGCGATATTCAAAAACAAAGCATCAGCTGCCTCATTGATGAGCATCATCAATATGCGGTTCTTTATTTTTTGCCCTAAAACTTCATCTTTATTCGGTTCTTGTTTTTCGGCTCCTTCAGCATAATCGTAAAAACCTTTTCCCGATTTACGTCCCAGCCAACCGGCTTCTACCAATCGCTTTTGGGTAAAATTGGGGCGATACCTTGGGTCATAATAAAAGGCAGTAAACACACTTTCAGTAACGGCATAATTCACATCATGGCCAATAAAATCCATCAACGTAAATGGTCCCATTCTAAAACCACCCAACTCGGTCATGGCCCAATCGATAGTGGCAAAGTCTGCCAAACCTTCTTCGTAAATGCGCACTGCTTCGCCATAAAACGGGCGTGCTACACGGTTTACGATAAAACCTGGAGTGTCTTTGGTAAGCACCGTTACTTTGCCCCAGCTATCTATAATGTCTTTGGCTCTTTTGGTAGTTTCTGGCGAAGTACTCACCGCAGGGATGATTTCCACCAAAGGCATTAATGGTGCCGGATTGAAAAAGTGAATGCCTATCACGCGATCCGCCTTTTTTACCGAAGAACCAATACTAGCAATCGATAAAGAAGATGTATTGGAAGCGAGAATGGCGTCCTCTGAAACAATACCTTCCAATTCTTGAAAAATTGATTTCTTGATTTCAATGTTTTCAATCACTGCTTCTATTACTAAGCCCGCATCTTGTAGGTCGGCCAGATTTGAAGTATAGCTAATACGACCCACTATTTCTTTGTCTTGCCCTTCAGCTAACCTGCCTTTTTCTACTAATCGAGCCAGTATCTTTTCGTGACCTGATTTTGCTTTTTCAAGTGCACCCTCAAACTTATCAGTAAGATATACTTCGTGGCCTTTTTGAGCCGCTACCTGTGCTATTCCGGCTCCCATGGCACCAGCTCCTATTATTGCTATTTTCATTTTAGTTAATTTGTTTAGTCGTGGACTCGTTAATTAGTAAAGTAAGTCCGTGTCAATTTTCTTTTCGTTTTTTGAGGTAGGCGATATATCCGTTTAATAAAGCAAGAATGGTATTGTAATGCTTCTGATAACTTTCCAGCTGTTCTTGGGCAATGTATCTACAATCCAAAGCAGTGATTAAATGGTCTAAAGTTTCTTCCAAAGATCCTCTGGCAACCCTACAATACTGAATGTTTTCTTGGTAGTGATACCTTCCATGCCCTTCAGCAATGGCTGCAGTAATTCCTCTTGAACTCCGTACAAGTTGATCCACTAACCTATACTTCTCCTCACTTGGAAATGTTTTGGATAGTTCAAACATCAGATTGCGAAATGCTCTCGCTTCCTTCCAGCAGTTTAAATCTCTAAAGCTTTGCATCTCCTTTGGCTGAATAGTTAAAGTTATACATGTTAATTAGTATAAAAGGGGGACATTTATTTTTAATCAATAAACCTCTAGTTTGCGTCCCACTAACTAACAAATCTACTAATCCACCAATTAACTATTCTCCTTTAAACTCTGGTCTTCTTTTTTCTAAAAATGCTTTTGTGCCCTCGGCATAATCATAGCTTTGGCCACACTCCGTTTGATATTTATCTTCTAATACCAACTGCTCTTGCAATGTATTTAATGAAGAGGCTCTCAATAATTTCTTGGTGTCAACTAGTGCTTTGGTAGGCATGGCGGCTAGGGTCTGTGCAATTTTCATGGAGTCTGCAGCAAAGCTTTCATCAGCAAAAACCTTGTATATCATTCCCATTCTTTCTGCATCGGTGGCCGAAACTTTATCACCCAACATCATAAGTGCAGATGCTTTTTGAAAACCAATTAAGCGCGGTAAAGTATAGGTACCACCACTATCAGGTATCAAACCAATTTTAGAAAATGCCTGGATAAAACTAGCCGATTCGGTGGCTACGCAAATATCGGCTGCTAAAGCGATATTAGCTCCTGCGCCAGCGGCCACACCATTTACTGCAGCTACCACAGGTTTGTTCAAATTGGTGATAGCTTCTACTATTGGGTTGTAATGTTCGGTTACTATTTTGGTGAGCTCTGGGCCATTGGGGTCTGTAGCTTCCGCTAAATCCTGCCCGGCACAAAAGGCCTTTCCGTTTCCGGTAAGGTACACGCAGCGAATGCTCGAATCTGTATCGGCTTGCTTCAGTTCTGCCTGCAAGGCCAGTGCCATTTCGCGCACAAAACTGTTGTATTTATCGGGGCGGTTGAGCGTAATCTTTAATACGCTTCCTTCTTTTTCACTAAGTATGTATTGAGACATGTATTCGTTTTACGCCAAAAATAACAAGAAAGTTCGCGCTGCTAAGTTTAAAATGTTAAGGTTTAAGACTTCTCTTTTTAGGGATATGTACCAACTCTAATTGACCTACTGGGATCGTTTATTGAAAATTTGATTTTTACTACATCTCCAATGCTATGCCTCCCCTCTCGTTTGCCCGCTTCAAAAGTGCTTAAATAGACGGCCTCGTTGTACTCAAACTCGTAAGTAACCGTTTGCTTGTAGTAACCTCGACCAATATGGTGCATATGGGTTTTTACGACTCTAGCTTTTGTAAATTCAGTTTTTTGTCCAATAAACTGGAGCTCGCCTGTATACCAGTTGTAAGCAACAAAACCTAATACCAATACTGCAAATGACAAAAGAAACCACCGCTTTACAAGGATTAATCGGGTCTTCTTTCGCTTTATTTTAAA
>JAUICR010000061.1 GCA_030427785.1 Bacteroidia bacterium
GAGTGCTATGGCAATGGGGTGTCATTTTGTGGACGAGGCCTTATAGTTGGGCGTATCGGGTTTTTTTCTAACGAGAATGTGACTCCTAGTATTTTCACAAAGGATCTTAATAATCCGCATACCAATTGGGCTGGTAAAAGAGAGTTTTATAGTGCATCGGTTCCAAGAAATGCCAATGGGACTCGAGGTGGCTTTTTTATGGGCATTGATCTAGGAACTACGGATCCTTTACGAACAAAAAATCTCACACACAACCAGTATCAAGCTACTACAGGCAAGGCTTATATCGTTCATGTTGAAGACACCCAAATACTTTGGGATACTTGGTTCGGTCAATCTGGTAATATTGCTGGGCCATCGAATGGAACAGCTTATACCAATTTATACAGCGTTCCTTTTTATCAAGATGATATTTCTGGCAGGGGAAGTTTAGTCACGCATACTCCAGAGATTTATACGGGAGGAGTTGAGAAATCTACTCTTTTTGCTGCTGGATCAGTGGCAGGAAGTCCGGTAGAGACAAAATCAAAATCAGGGTACTTTGACGAATCCACTATTGATCAAAACTCAAAACTTGCCGATGTTTTCATAGCAGCATTTACCGATAACTTTTGGAATACGAACGCCTTCAACTGGGGGACTTTGTATGGGGGAGAAGGAGATAATAGTTCCTCTACGATAACTGGTGAAGATTACCTTTCAGATATTCAGTCTTACACTGTCGCTGGACAAGATTACTTAGTAACTGTGTCAAGTAGTTTCTCAAGAAATGGTAGCAAAACTGCAGACGTTGAAAAATATCCAGTCGCTGATTTGGGTGCAACTAAGTCCTATTTCAGTCTAGATAATCATAA
Source organism: Bacteroidia bacterium (assembly GCA_030427785.1). Taxonomy (GTDB): domain Bacteria; phylum Bacteroidota; class Bacteroidia; order Flavobacteriales; family Schleiferiaceae; genus Owenweeksia. The sequence continues at coordinate 855 of JAUICR010000061.1, forward strand.
CACAAGTGCTCATAGTCTAGACATTGCAATTACTCGTTTTAAGATAACTGACATTCGAGACGTTGTGTCACTTGAAGAAGTAAAAATGGAAAGCCCCGTAAAGCTTTATCCAAATCCCGGGACTAGAAATGTAGAAATCACATTAAAAGAAGAGGACATAAAGAAAGTGATAGTTATAGACTTAAAAGGGCGAGTACTTATTGAAAAGGAGTACCCAAAAAACACTGAACAAATTGTGTTGAATATTTCTAAACTATCTATAGGTGTTTATATTATAAATGTAAATGGACAATATGCAGAACAGTTTATCAAATATTAAGTATTTTTTTTTACACTTATTTTAATATCTAGTATTCAGGTAGCCTATTCTCAGAGTCAATCTTGGATCCCTGCAAAGGAGGGATTGGCTTCATCGCAGTTAAATATAAATGGATATGATCGTTTTCAGATAAGATTTAAGTCTAGCGGTTTTCTTGGAAAGGATTGGATTTACGGAGCTTTTTTGGATTCAGATTCGTTATTTAGAACAGTTGCATATAGAAATGGAGGAACTTGGAGGTCTCTTCCATTTCATTGTGATAACACAAGTATAGCAGCTGATATTGAAATGTATGCTGATACTTTATATATCATTGGGTATTTTAATAATTTATTTGATGAAAATAAGGGTGTTTGGTTGCCATTCACAGGGGTTATTAAATTCCACAATGACAGTCTTTGGATTGATGATCCGGTTACTTTATACACAGATGCAATGAGCGATATGTCAACTAAGGGCGATAGCATCGTTATTGAGGGAACAGGTTATAGTAATCCACCACAAGTTATTACTCGTCAATTTATGAGTGGAAATAAAGGGGCAAGTTGGCAATACCCTTATTCAATTGTGCATCCTACTAATACAGTACCTGACTTTGGGCCAATATTTAAGGTTCAGATTTTAGATAACGGAGATATTATGACTCTAAATAACAGCTCGCCACCTAGTACTTCTTACAATGGAGTGATAAGATGGGACGGACAATGGAACTCTTATGGCAATGGTATTAAGAGTTTAACACAAGCTGGCGATTTTATTTTTTATAAGGGAGAATTGTATATGGGTGGTAATTTTAATACTAAGTTTCATCCTCTTGACCCTGGCAAATTGATAGCTCGTTGGGATGGAGTCAATTGGCAAGATGTAGGTGGTGGATTAGAAGGTATAGTGGGGGGAGGTTTTTTTGTGTACGATTCAGTGCTCTATTGTGGCGCTTACGACTATGACCCTTCTGATGTTCGGTTTGGAGATGCGGCAATACCACATTTAGCGGGTTGGGATGGTCATCAGTGGTGCGGCACTCCAGCCAACTATTTTACCCATGCACCTTCTTCTTTTGGAATAATCAATGATACATTGTTTGCAGCCTTTTATAAAAAGGCTGGAATTTTAAATGGCGATAGCTCGGTGTACATAATGTATTTTGATGGCGATTATATTCACGGCCCTAACTCCATTTGTAGTACTCCTGGCCTTGGTTTGGAGGAATCAGAACAAAAGCCAACTATTCAAGTTTATCCCAATCCTGCCAAAGATGTTTTGAATGTGGAGTTTCCTAAGGGAAATGAAAACTACCGCTATGAGCTATATAGTATGGATGGTCGCTTGCTCCAGCACGGAGAATTAAATGCTGAGAACAATCGCATAAAAGTGACTGAGGGTTTATCGGGGCTTTGTGTGCTTAAGCTTATTGGGGAGCAAGAGGTGCTAAGTTTGAAAGTGGCTGTGGAGAGGTGAAAAGGTGAGTAGTGAGCAGTTTTTTTCACACTCAGCCTTATAATGTATAGCCGTTACCCTATAACGGCTACATCGGTGATTAGCTTTTTAGTTTCCAGTTTTTAGTATCTGAAGTCTAAAATTTAAACAAGCTGAATTGGTCATTGGTATTTTAACTTTTTAGAGATACAAGTTGTTTGTTAGAATACTATTTTCGCGGCTTAATTAAAAAAAATCTTACATGAAAAAGTTAGTCGTACTATTCGCAGTAGCAACTCTTGGACTTGTGGCTTGCGACAAAGAAGACAACAGCGGAACCACAACTCCACCAAAAACCCAAAAAGAAATGGTGATAGGTGAGTGGAAAGGCGATATGAGTGTTTTTATTGTAACGGCACCACAACCTATTGGCAATGATACTACTGTAGAGAATCTAAGCTATTTAAATGTTAATTTTAAAAGTGATGGTACCTACACGACTGATAGCCTTGGTTATGATCCCGAAGTTGGAACCTGGGACTTGGTTAACTCTACATTCACTTTAGATTCTATGGATTTTGACCTACAAGTACTAACGGACAGTAAGTTGCAAATAGGCCTAGATACTACAGAAACTTTTGGAGGAATGGTGATTACTACATCTATTACTCAATCTTTGAAAAAGTAGATTAAGCTTTTTATAATTCATCAAAAGCCGCATTTCTTTATCGAATTGCGGCTTTTTTATTTTAATTCAACTCTTTCAACGCTTCGCTCACGCTTGCTTCTATCTCTGCTTCAATATTTTCGCTGCTTGATAGTTCAAACTTTTCCCCGGTAATTTTTTCAAAAAGCTCGATGTAGCGAGCCGATACTGAGGCTACAAAATCTTCATCCATTTCGGGTACTTGCTGGCCTGCTTTTCCTTGAAAACCATTTTCGATTAACCATTGGCGAACAAACTCTTTGCTAAGTTGTTTTTGTGCTAAGCCTTTCTCTTGGTTTTCGACATAGCCGTCTAAATAAAAATAGCGGCTGCTGTCAGGCGTATGAATTTCATCTATCAGCACAATAGTGTCATCGGTTAGCTTTCCAAATTCATACTTGGTGTCTACCAATATAAGTCCCTGTTTTTTGGCAAACTCTTGTCCACGGGCAAAAAGCTTTCGTGTAATTTCTTCTAGTTGTAGATAATCACTTTCGGCTACTATACCTTGCTTAAGTATTTCTTCGCGGCTTATGTCTTCGTCATGGTCTCCTTGGTCGGCCTTCGTGCTGGGCGTAATAATAGGTTCGGGAAAAGCATCATTTTCTTTCATGCCTTCGGGCATGGCTACTCCGCACAGGGTTCTTTTTCCATCGCGGTATTCGCGCCAAGCGTGGCCGGTAAGGTAAGCACGGATAACCATTTCCACCTTGAAAGGCTCGGCCTTATGGCCAATAGTTACCATAGGGTGGGGGCTGCTTATTTTCCAATTGGGAACAATGTCGCTGGTTAAATCCAAAAATTTATTTGCCACCTGATTTAGCACCTGCCCTTTGCAGGGAATGCCTTTGGGCAACACTACGTCAAATGCCGAAATACGATCGCTGGCAACCATTACCAGTAGGTTATTTTTGATGCTATATACGTCTCTTACCTTGCCGCGGTAAAAAGCGGTTTGACCTTCAAAGTTTAAATTGGTTTCTTTAAGTGCCTTCATAATCTTGCTAAAATTCGTGTTTGAATTTGACTCCTTTAATCTTCTGGAAATTCGTTGTTTTCGTAGGCTCTGATGATCTCCTTTACCAGTCCGTGGCGAATAACATCGCGGTCGTCTAGCTTTATAAATTTAATCCCCTTCACATCCTTCAGCAGTCTTATAGCCTCTTTTAGCCCTGATGCTTGCTTACGCGGAAGGTCTATCTGCTGGGCATCGCCTGTGATGATAAACTGTGCGTCTGCTCCCATACGGGTCAGAAACATTTTCATTTGATTGTGCGTTGTGTTTTGCGCCTCGTCTAATATTACAAAAGCACGATCTAAAGTTCTGCCACGCATAAACGCCAATGGAGCAATTTGGATAGTTCCTGTTTCTAAATAGTAACTTAATTTTTCGGGTGGAATCATATCGCGCAGCGCATCGTATAGTGGCTGCATATAGGGGTCTAGTTTTTCTTTTAGGTCTCCAGGCAAAAAACCAAGGTTTTCGCCAGCCTCTACCGCTGGGCGAGTAAGGATGATTTTCTTAACCTCTTTTTCCTTAAGGGCTTTTACGGCAAGTGCTACAGCCGTATAGGTTTTTCCGGTACCGGCAGGTCCTACGGCAAATACCATATCATTGGTTTTCATAGCCGTTACCATAGCACGTTGATTTAGCGTACGAGCCTTTATAGCCTGCCCGCTAATGCCATATAGGATAGTGTCATCATCACCATTTTTATCGTCAGGCATTATCATTTCATTGGTAAGTATGCGCTCCAGTTGATTGATGGATAAAGAATTATAGCGATGCAAATGCTCAGTGATTTCCTTTATTTTATCTTCAAACTTTTCAATCAGTTCGCTGCTACCGTTTACTTTAAGGTTGTGCCCGCGCGCAGTTATTTTTAGCTCGGGAAAACTTGACTTTATGAGAGTTAGAAACTTATTATTGGTTCCATAAATGTCTCTGGGATCCGCTTTTTCTATTACAATTATTCTTTCTGTCAATCTATGGAAAACTTATGTTTATATACCTTCAGGTAGCGTCAAAATAGCACTACTTTTGACTGGCAAATTAACAACAAAAACGGGGTATTGTTTCCCTGATTTATTTTAAGATTAGCGCTTGCTATGCCTGTTATTACACTTACATCTGATTATGGATTGACCGACCATTACTTGGGGGCACTCAAGGGGGCTTTGCTCTATGAAGATGAGGAGGCTAAACTGGTGGATATAGTGCATACTATAGAGCCGGGCAATTACTTTGAAGCGGCTTTTATTCTTAGAAATTGTTACCAAAACTTTCCTAAAAACACAGTGCATTTAGTTGCTTTTAATGAATTGGCTGGCTCGGGTAGGCTGCTAGCTGCTGAGATGGACAACCGGTATTTTTTGATGGCAGATAATGGTTTGCTGCCCATGGTAAACCCAGATCTCAAACTTACTAATGTGGTGGCCATAGACATGAGGCAAGAAAAAACTCTTTTTCCAGCGCGAGATGTATTGGCACGTGCGGCATGCCATTTGACACGTGGAGGAAAACTGAGCTTGCTGGGCCGGGAGGCTGGAGAAATTCAGACAAAACAAATAATGAAACCAACCATTTCTCCTAATCAAAGTCAAATAATAGGGGCGGTGGTGTACATCGATAATTTTGGAAACCTGATTAGTAATATATCCAAGAAGAAATTTATGGAAATAGGCCGCGAAAGAGATTTTGAAATTATGCTACCAAGAAATAAACGTATAAAGAAACTCGTTGATTCGTATGCCGATGTTCGCTCGGGAGATCTAGTTGCTTTTTTTAATTCGCAGGATTTACTTGAAGTAGCTATTTCTGATGCCAGAGGAAAAGATTTTAATGGTGCTAACACCTTGTTGGGTGTTTCAGTGCAAAATCCAATAACCATCACTTTTGAATGATAGTACGTATAGTAAAAATGACTTTTGACCCAAGCGGGGTTTCTGATTTTCTCAAAAATTTTGCCGCTAACAAGGAGGCTATTCGGGCTTCAGAAGGTTGTCTTCGTTTGGAATTATTGCAGCAGCATGATGCTGAAAATGTATTCTTTACCTATAGCTGGTGGGATGACCCGCAATCCCTCGAAAATTACCGACATTCGCAACTTTTTAAAGAAGTTTGGGCCTTTACCAAAGCCTTGTTTTGTGAAAAACCAGAGGCTTGGAGTGTAGTTCAAAAAGAAATTTTACAATAGTATGAGGGCATTGATGCTCAAAGAGATTAGGAGTTTTTTAAACTCTATTACCGGATATATGGTGATAGTAGTGTACTTGCTAATCAATAGTTTGATGTTGTGGCTGTTTCCGGGTGTGTTCAATATATTGGACGGAAGCTATGCCAGTATAGACAGTCTTTTTCTTATTTCCCCTTGGGTGTTTATGTTCCTTATTCCGGCCATTACTATGCGCATGTTTGCCGATGAAAAAAGGGCAGGAACCATGGAACTGCTGCTTACAAGACCGCTTACCGATATGCAAATAGTGTGGGCCAAATTTAGCGCTGGGTTTATACTTGTATTGTTTTCCATTATCCCTACGCTTATCTACTATATTTCGGTATACCAGCTAGGTGCCCAAGTGGGCAATATAGATAGTGCAGGTACTTTTGGTTCGTATATCGGTTTATTGTTTTTGGGAGCTAGCTACGTAAGTATCGGGGTGTTTGCTTCATCGTTGACCGAAAATCAAATTGTGGCTTTTCTTATCTCAGTAATGTTATGCCTATTTATGTATGCCGGATTTGAACAAATGGCCAGCCTCGGAATTTTTGGCGGGGCCGAATTGTTTGTTTTAAACCTGGGTATTAATGAGCATTATACCTCTATGAGTAGGGGAGTGATAGATAGTAGAGATGTACTTTACTTTTTGAGTGTTATCATAATTTTTGCCTTGGCTACACGCCTGGTATTACAAAGCAGAAAATGGTAATGAAGAACAGAGGAAAAAATATCTTGCGTTTTGTACTGGTGGTAGCTATTATCATTTTGCTAAACGTAATTAGTAGCCTTAAGTTTTTTAGGCTTGATCTTACTGCTGACAATCGATATAGCTTATCGCAAACCACCAAAGACTTGTTGGAAAGTTTTGATGATGTGCTTTTGGTTTCGGTATATCTCGAAGGAGAATTTCCGGCAGATTTTCAAAGGTTGCAGCGAGAAACCCGACAGATGCTGGATGAGTTTAGGGCTTACAATAGCAATTTGCAATACGAGTTTATCAACCCCAATGAATCTGAAGATGCCAAGGTAAACAAGCAAATCTTTGAGCAACTTCAGTACAAAGGCCTAAAGTACTATGAGCTGCAGATGGTAGAAAAATCGGGTGATCGTACGCAGCGCGTGTTTCCTGGGGCCATTATGTACTATGGCGAAAAAGAAACTCCCGTGCAGCTATTGCTTGAGCAAATGGGGGCAAGGCCCGATGACCAGATAAATGCTTCGGTGCAAAACCTCGAGTATACTTTGGCCAATTCTATAAGAGGATTGGTGCGTACCACCAAGCCCATTGTGGGTTTTATGCAAGGGCATGGTGAGCTTGAGCCTAAGTATGTGGCTGATTTTGCTAGAGGGTTATCCGAAAACTATAATGTTACCAAGTTCAACATTAGAAAGTTTAAAGCGGATACCGTTACCCAAGAAATAAGTATTACAGAACAGCAGCGCAGTATGAATCGTTTTGATGCTGTGGTAATAGCCAAGCCTCAAACGGCTTTTAATGATTTAGATAAATTTTTGATTGACCAGTATATTATGACTGGCGGAAAAGTGATTTGGCTGATAGATGCGGTGCATGCTGATATGGATAGTCTGAGCCAAAGTTCACAGTTTATGTCATACCCTATTTATGACAGGCTCAATTTGGGTGATATGCTTTTTAAGTACGGGGTGCGTATCAATACCAATTTGGTGCAAGATAAAATAGCCTGTGGGGTTTCGGATACCCGCAAAATATACCCTTGGATTTATTTCCCAATGGTGATGCCGCAGGTGAAGCATCCTATTACCAAAGATTTGAGCGGTATAAAGCTTGAGTTTCCTTCATCTCTTGATACCATTATAGCTGAAGGCATAAAGAAAACGGTACTTCTAAAATCTTCGAGCTATAGCAATGTGGTGAGTACACCTCATATTGTAAGGTTGGCCAATTTGTTTAATCCACCGGGCGATGAAAGATTTAGAGATAAAAATGTGCCGCTGGCCGTGCTGCTCGAAGGTGAGTTTGAATCAGCTTTTAGTAATAGGATTTCTCCAAAAGAGCGAGATGGACAGCCTATAAAAGTGATTGAGAAAAGTAAAAAAACCGAAATGCTGGTGGTGGCCGATGGTGATGTGGCAAAAAATCAATTGAATATTATAAACCCCAATATTCCTAAGGGTACGCCATTACCTTTGGGTTTTGACCAATTTACACAAGCGCAATATGGCAATCGCGATTTTTTATTGAATAGCCTGGACTACCTTTTGGATGGTGAGGGTCTGATAAGCATTCGCTCAAGAGAATTAAAAATAAGATTGCTGGATGTAAAGCTCATTCAGGCCAACAAATTGAAATGGCAATTGATAAATACTGCTTTGCCGCTTGCTATTATCATTTTGTTTGGAATAGGATACATAACAGTACGAAAAAGAAAATACAGTAGATAATGAAGAATACGAACCTCGTTTATTTAGTGGTTTTGGTGATATTGCTAGGCGTAGCAGGCTGGTTGCTTTCTGGTCGTGATAGTTCGGGCAGTTTAGATAGAAAGATGGATTATCAATTTACCATAAAAGATACGGCTGCGGTAGATAAAATTGTGATCAGCGATAAGCGGCCATCTAGCATTACCCTCACCCGCCAAGATGGCTACTGGCTGGTAGACGGAGAGTACAGAGCCAGAAAGCAGGCAGTAACCACCTTGCTAGAAACTCTTAATAGAATGACCATGCGTAATTTTATTGAAGAGAGAATGAAGCCAACCGTTATCAAAAGGATGAGTGTACATGGCAAGGAGGTAAAAGTGTACAAGAATGGGAAGGTACATAAGGTGTTTTTTGTAGGTACCGAAACGCATGATGAGATGGCTACCTATATGATGTTAAAAGGTTCTGATGCTCCTTATGCAGTTCATATTCCGGGTTTTAATGGTTACTTGTCATCCAGGTTTTTTACTTCTCAGGATTTATGGCGTAGTCGTGATGTTACTTTTCTCAACCCTCGTCAGGTAAAAGAAATACAGATGGTATATCCTGATTCCTTACGAAGCTCTTTTATGATAAGCATGTTTTCGCCCGATAGCGTTTATCTTACTGATTTGGAAACAAATAAGGTAGTACGAGATGCCAATAGGGTAAAATTGAGGATGTACATTAATGCGGCCAGCCAAATAAAATACGAAGGAGCCATACTCCCTTCAGATGGTATATATGCGCGTAGAGATTCACTCCTTTCATCCGTGCCGGTGTTTTATATAGTGGTAAAAGATATTGAAGGAAAAAGTACAAGACTGGAAGGATATCGAATAAAAGGCCCGCAAGAAGTGGCTGACCCTTCATTGGAGCCACCAGAGTTTGACCCTGATCGTATGCATGGCTTTATCAATAGAGATAGAATGGTGCTTATACAATACTACGGTTTGCAAAATATTTGGAAAGGTTTGGACTATTTCAGAAAGCCATAAGGTTGTTAAAAACAATTAAGAAATAAGAAACTAGTCTCCAAGCAAATCAATTTATATTTGCCTCCAAGCTTTTATTACAATCAAATCCTAAGCAGATGAAATTTATAGTTTCCAGTGGTGCTCTTTTAAAGCAATTACAGATAGCAGGTGGGGTACTTAATACCAACAATACTTTAGCAATTCTCGATAATTTTTTGTTTGACCTTAAAGGGAATACACTTACTATTTCGGCTAGCGATTTAGAGTCTACCATTAGTACGAGCCTGGAGGTGCAAAGTACCGATGAGGGATTGGCAGCTATTCCTGCGCGCACCTTGCTAGATGGATTAAAGGCTTTGCCAGAGCAACCGGTAACTTTTGTGATAGACAAAAAGAGCAACAGTGTAGAAATGAGCTCGGATTATGGTAAGTACGCACTTGCCTTTGTAGAAGGTGATGAGTTTCCAAAGTTGCCCGAGCTTGAGGATGTAAGTACTACGGTAATTCCGGGCGAGATTTTGGCCAATGCAATTACCAAAACACTTTTTGCTGCCGGCAATGACGAATTAAGACCTGTAATGTCAGGTGTATTTTTTCAGTTCAATTCTGATAGTTTGACTTTTGTAGCCACAGATGCTCATAAGTTGGTGCGCTACCGCAGAAACGATCATAAGAGTGATCATACGGCAGAGTTTATTATGCCGCGTAAGCCTCTTACTATTTTAAAAACCACCTTGGCCTCTATGGGGCAGGAAGTACAGATACATTACAACGAAACCAATGCTAGGTTTGAGTTTGAAAATATTATTCTCACCTGTAGATTGATCGATGGAAAGTATCCTAATTACGAAGCGGTAATCCCTAAGGAAAACCCAAATAAAATGGAAATTGATCGCCAAACGCTATTGAGTTCCGTGAAACGGGTAGCTATCTTTTCTAATAAAACTACACATCAGGTACGTCTTAAGATGGCAGGTACTGAGCTTCAGATTTCTGCTGAAGATTTGGACTTTGCTAATAAAGCACATGAGCGCCTTACCTGTAGCTATGATGGCGAGGATATGGAGATAGGTTTCAATAGCCGCTTTTTGACGGAAATGCTTACCAATCTTGACTCTGACAATATCAATCTTGAAATGTCGGCCCCAAACAGAGCCGGTATCATTTTGCCAAATGATGGACTGGAAGATGGCGAAGATGTGCTAATGTTGGTAATGCCTGTAATGCTCAATAGCTAGAGGTTAATCATGAAGGTGCTGATTGTAGGTGATGTACACGGCTGTTATCATACTTTCAGGAAACTGGTAAAAGAGCACTGGAACCCGCAAGAAGAGATTCTCATTCAAATAGGTGATTTGGTAAACAAGGGACTTCACTCGGCTGAATGTGTGCAGTATGCCATGAAGCTAGAAAAGGAGTATCCCGGCAAAGTGGTTTTTCTAAAGGGAAATCATGAAAATTATTTTTGTGGAAGACCCAAAACCGGAGATTATGCAAAATGCTATAAGCGGTTTAAAAGAGAACTAAAGGCCATTAACTTAGATAAAAAAGTTGCTCTTGGCTGGATGGAAAGCCTCCCATTGAAATGGGAAAATGACGAACTATTTATAAGCCACGCAGGAATAGGGAAAACAGCTGTTAACCCCTATGATGTAAATTCTCAAAATTCGATATTGACAAATAGATTGCCTGTAAAGAGAATAGGAAAAATTCAGGTAAAAGGCCATACCCTAATTGGAAATAAGCCTCTATTTAAGGTAAACGAAAACGCATGGTATATAGACACTGGCGCTTGGTATAAAAAATACCTCTCGGCATTGCGATTTACACAGAATATAGAATTGCCAGAAATAATAAGACAGGAAGTGAGTGCAAAGGATAGAGAATCTACATTTTCTGAAATCTCTAAATAACACCCTACATGAAACCCTTTTTTTTTGTCTTTATCACTGTGTTTTGTATTTCAGGATTTTCAAAATTACGAGCTCAGGAGTTTGAAAAAGGAGAGGCACTGGTAAATGCCACCCTTGGCTATTTTTCGAGTGGCGATCTAAAGCCTAGTCCTAATTCCGGTTTCAATTATACCTATCCTACCCTGGTTATTTCTACAGAGTATTGTCTTTTTGATAACATAGGGTATTCTGGCGGGAGCATAGGAGCTGGCTGGTATCTCGGATTTTCGGGTGCAAATTATACCTTAAAAGACACTTCGGTAAACTACACGTATGTCATACCCGCTGCACAGGTAGCGTATCATTATTACGAATACGATTTGGAATTGTTTGGAGGTGGTCGTTTGGGTTATCAGATAGTTTCGCAGCGAGATGAGCTGACAATTCCATCAGGGCAGGACCCAATAGTTTCGGGCTTATACTATAGTTTTTTTGCCGGAGCACGATACTATTTATCTGATAATTGGGCGGTAGTCTTAGAGTTTAATTTAAATGGTATTGGGATGGTAAGCGTGGGAGCCACTTATAGATTCTGAAGGAGGAATTTGCCCTATCCACCCACTGCAAATAGTACAACTAGTAGGTGCTAAGTATTGTTAGTAGATAGTTTGAAAGTATTGATAAAAATCAGTTTAGAATATTTCTTTGCATTGTAATTTTATCCCTTAATTATTAATCTAATTTTTATGAAAAAAGTAATATCGTTTTTTACGGTTGTAGTGCTAAGTACGTTTACCTATTCAGCACAAGCGCAAGAATTTGAAAAGGGAGATGGTGTGATTAGCGCCACCATTGGATTCGGTTCAACTATTAGTAGCGGTGGATTTTATACAAGTAGTATTCCTGGTATTGGAGTGGCATTTGACTATTGTGTAGTAGATAATCTGATTGATGGAAACGCTTCTATCGGAGTAGGAGGTTATTTTGGTATCTCAGGATCAAAATGGGAGCAAAGTTATTTCGATCCAATTGCAGGGCAACAAAAAACCTATGGCTGGAAGTACACATACATAGTACCAGCAGCACAAGGTACATTTCACTACCATGTGTTTGATAAAGTAGATTTTTATGGAGGTCTTCGTTTGGGATTTGAAGTAGTTACTGCCTCAGAAATTGGAGACTTTGCTGGAAACACTTCTTCCGATGCGGGGAGCTTTTATGTAGGAGCAGTAGTGGGAGCTCGATATTACTTTAATGATAATTGGGCGGCTTTGGCTGAATTAGGTTATGGTATTGCCTATTTTAATATAGGTATGAGTTACCGCTTGTAGAAAAAATAATTTTACTAAAAACCCGGCTTCCTAAAGAAGCCGGGTTTTTTTGTGATTTGCTGTCTACAATGCCTTAATTTTGCCGCTTTATTTTAAGCTAAAAAAACAGATATTATGGCTAAAGGTTATTACGACATTCCGGTAGCGTACAACGAACCAATTTTTTCATATGCACCTGGTAGCCCAGAGCGCGAAGACTTGCAAAAGACTTATGATAAAATGTGGGGAGAAAGTATTGATATTCCTATGGTAATTAACGGTAAGAAAATCTCAACGGGTACTACCCAAAGAGTGCTTCCTCCGCATGATCATGCGCATAATGTAGGTTCGTTTCACTTAGGTACTAAAGACCATGTACATCAAGCCATAAAAGCGGCTTTGGATGCTAAAGATGCTTGGGAAAACATGCCATGGTCAGATCGTGCTGCCATATTTCTTAAAGCCGCTGATTTATTAGCTGGCCCATACCGCAGTCGCATAAATGCCGCTACTATGATTTGCCAAGGCAAAAATGCTTTTCAGGCAGAAATAGACAGTGTGTGCGAAATGGTAGATTTCTTGCGATTCAACGTGCAGTTTGTATCGGATATATATGCGCAGCAACCAGAGTCTGACCCAGGAGTATGGAATAGGTTAGAGTACCGCGCTTTAGAAGGTTTTACTTTTGCTATTACACCTTTTAACTTTACGGCTATAGCCGGAAACCTTCCTACTAGCATGGCTATGATGGGAAATACTGTAGTGTGGAAGCCTTCTAAAAATCAGGTGTATTCTGCCAAAGTTTTGATGGATGTTTTTGAGGAAGCCGGTGTTCCTGATGGTGTCATCAACATGATTTTTACCGATTCTCAAGAAACTTCAGATATTGTATTTGCTCACCCAGAATTTGCTGGCTTGCACTATACTGGTAGCACTTCAGTTTTTCAAAATATCTGGAAAACAGTAGGGAACAATATTCATAAATACCGCAGCTACCCACGTATAGTTGGCGAAACTGGAGGTAAAGATTTTGTATTGGCGCATCCGTCATCTAATCCTAAGCAAGTGAGTACAGCACTTACCCGTGGTGCTTTTGAGTACCAGGGCCAAAAGTGTAGTGCTGCTTCCAGAGCCTACATTCCTAAATCACTTTGGGCAGATGTAAAACAAATGTTGCTGGATGATGTGAATTCATTTAAAATGGGAAGTCCTAGAGATTTCACCAATTTTATAAATGCCGTAATTCACGAAAGATCCTTTGACAGCCTTGCTCAATATATTGATAACGCCAAGAAGGATCCAAGTACTGAAATTATTGTAGGAGGAAATTATGATAAGAGCAAAGGATGGTTTGTAGAGCCTACTGTAATTGTTACTACAGATCCTAAGTATGTTACCATGTGCGAGGAGCTATTCGGACCGGTTCTTACCATCTTTGTATACGAAGACAAGGATTATGATGCCACGGTAAAATTGGTAGACGAAACTTCCGTGTATGGTTTGACGGGCGCTATTTTCTGTAATGACAGATATGTAACCTCTGATACTATAAATAAACTGCGCAATGCTGCGGGTAATTTTTATATCAATGATAAGCCTACAGGGGCAGTAGTAGGGCAGCAGCCATTTGGTGGTGCTCGTGCTTCGGGTACCAATGATAAGGCAGGCTCATACCTAAACTTACTACGTTGGGTTAGCCCAAGAACTATCAAAGAAACAATGGTTTCTCCAGTAGACTATCGCTATCCATTTTTGGGAGAAGACTAAGATCTTAATACCGAAACTAAATAATAAGAGCAACTCCACGGGGTTGCTCTTTTTTTGTTTTATTGGCTACGCTTGATTTTTGTTATTGCAAACAAAAAGACAACTAGCCGTAACCTAGTTAATATGAAAGCCGACTGATAGTCTAGTAGAATGCCAGAAATTCCGAATTATCTGAAAGAATACTTTTCGAGGCTGATTAAACTGAATATTCAATTATTTTTGAACATGCTCAATTTGGGCATCTTTTTTTATGAAAATAAGTAATGATAGCATTTATTTCACCAGCTAAAAGTTTGGACTTTGAAGAGGAAAAAAGTGTAGGAGAGTCTACCTTACCTTACTTTTTGCATGACGCGGAAAAGGTTAATAATAAGGTCAGAAAATTATCCCGAAAGAAAATTCAAACCTTGCAAAGTATTAGTCCCGCTTTAGCTTCTTTAAATTTTGATAGAAATCAAAAATGGAATGTAGAGCACGCTGAAGGTGTAAAGCAAGCAATCTATAGTTTTAAAGGAGATGTATACTTGGGTATGCAAGCCGAAGCTTGGAAAGAGGAAGATTTGGAATTTGCCAATAGGCATCTTAGAATATTGTCGGGACTGTACGGATTGCTAAAACCTAGTGACTTGATAATGCCATATCGGTTAGAAATGGGTACTGGAATATCTATAGGACGCAGAAAGGATCTCTATCATTTTTGGGCAGACAAAATCAAAAGTTATTTCAAAGAAAACATTCCGGCCGATGAGCTCGTTGTTAACTTGGCTAGCATCGAATATTTTAAAGCAGTAGAGAAGGCCGAAATAAAAAATCCTGTACTTTCGGCCGAGTTCAAAGATTATTCAAATGGGTCGCATAAGGTGGTGAGCTTTTTTGCAAAAAAGGCAAGAGGGATGATGGCAGACTATATTGTAAGAAACAGAATTGAGGAAAAAGAGGATTTGAAAAAGTTTGATACGGCAGGCTATTATTATGATGATAAATCGTCTACCGATGATAAATACGTATTTTTAAGAGATCAACAACCCAAGGTATGAGATATATAATGTTTTTGGCCTTATTGGCATTTTCTTTAAGTAGCACGGCACAGTCGCGCAATAGGTATTACGAATTAGGGGTGGGTATAGGAACTCTTAATGCATCAGGAGATATTGCCACTACTAATAGTATGGATGCTCTATTGGCAGAAGTAAAGCCTAATTTTAAGGTGTATGGCAAAAAGCATTTTAACTCATGGTTTGCCATTGGTATAGATGTGAGTGCGGGCTGGATTTATGCTAGCGATGCAAATCATAGTAATCAAGCTCGTGGACTATCGGTAGAAACAGGAATATTCCAAGCTAATCCCTTTTTGGAATTGAGTCTTATTCCTTTTGGTAAATTTCGTCAGGATAATAAATTCACCATGTTTGTACAAATGGGAGGAGGCTATTTGGCCTACAACCCAAATCCTAATGCCAGTAAGGGGTATCCGGCCGATATAGTGCCACATTCCGGTTCCTATCATACATTCGACTTTTTTGTAGGCGGTGGGGCCAAGTTTCGTGTAGGCTATCGCACCATTTTAACATTTGGCATAAGCTACCACATGCCTGGAGTAGATGATTTGGATGGAATTGTAAACACCTCTACCATTAGTGAAAATGATGTGTA
>JAUICR010000062.1 GCA_030427785.1 Bacteroidia bacterium
AGGTTGATGATGACCGAATAGAACTTCCATCGGATTTTAATTGTGAGTATGTGGTCGAGACTCCACCGGCTCCCGTTTGGGATTTACTGGATATGCCGGAAGATTTGGCAATGGAACAAATTGATAAGTACAGGTATTGTATCGCTAGAGCCGTGGCCAAGTTTTCTTGCGAAAGCAGCAACTTCGAAAACTCTTATAAGACTTATGCGTTTAGCAGATTTGGAACTAATGTGGATACAGAAGTTGAAGTAATTGAATGGGCAGATAATGAACCAGCGTTAGAAGCACATTTGGTGGCGGAGTTCAATAGTAGAGGTTTTAATTGGAGTTCCGCTAAGCATCAGTTCAGTTATAAAGGTGATTCATATGTTCCTTTAGTTTACTTAGAGAATGGAGCTGTTGTAGATTGGGGATTGCATCCATATGTTGGAATAGGGACAGATTTAGATGTTGGCGACAGTATAGGAGATTTTATTCCATTCTTTCAACAGACCCAATGTGAAGCGATAGATCCTTATGAATTTATGATTACAAAGGTGGATAGCCAGTCAGTGGCGTCTTTGCCAGACCCGCCAAGTTTTGATATTAATTGCATATATAATCCGTTGTTAATAGTTCAAATAGGAGATGAAAAGCATAAAAAGGATATGACAATCATTACTACTGCTGACTTTCCAGAGTATTCGGGGACTGATAAGGATACAGTTATCCCTGGTGTTCCTCCTCCAGGTCCTGGATGTCAATACGGGATGGATTATAGTTTTGTAAGAGGACACTTAGGAGGTAAACGTAATGATCGAAGCAAACATTCTGAATTTGAGATTAAGTATGTGTCCATTCCGCTTCCTGGAAGCACCAAAGGAGTTAACAACTGGAAGGACCAAGGCACACATTTGAAACGAGTGCATAAGAGAGATAAAAGCAAGTTGTTTTATTTCAATCACTATTTGGAAAGTGATTGCTCAAACCCAGGTTCATCGAATAGATTTTCATTTGGTCCATCGGCTGGCATTCCTGATGAGGTGGCATATCTTGTAACCTACGAGTACGATTGGTATGCGACTCCAAAAAGAATGAATTTCCCAAATGTTAATGGAGGCTCAGGATTGTTTTGGATTTGGTCTTCTCATAAAAGAGATGTATATCAGATAATGGTTATTTCACCTGCTGATTGGTGTGAAGGGAGGCTTAAAGAGTTTACAAAGGAAGAAGGAGCAGGATATATTTTAGCTTTGTAGGCTGTATGAGTAGTTTTTATTCCATAAAATGGAGGCTAGTAATACTAGCCTCCATTTGTTTTCAATTACTATATGCTCAAAAAAAGGACTTTGGTTCTGCTTATTTGGGTCTTGGTCTTTCTGGTTCGAGCTATATGTATGATAATACTTTTAATATTACCGGCCTCGATCCTTACTTACGTACTTTCAACCTATCACCAACACTTACCGTGGGGTATGAAAACAAGAAGTGGAAGTCTGGTATTGAATTATCTGTTTATAATAGTACAGTGCCAAGTATAGACTCGATTTCGGATATTGTGTATTCAAAATTTTCTTACTCGATTGACTATTTTTTCACGCTTAAGCATTTTCGATTTGGAATTCTTTTTAATACTCAAAATTTAAGGAACTGGGCTTATTTGTCAAATGGTTATGAAGATGCTCATGTGAACAGAGGTTTGGGGTTTTCTATTGGATTTGTGAAAAATGATTTTTCATTTGAGCTAAGAAAAGAGTTGTTCTATGTTTTTTCTTCAAAAGGGTCGGATGCGTACATAACTCAGAATATTTATAACTGGGCATTTAAAGTGAGTAAAAGGCTTAGTCTTACTGATAATTTAAAGGAAGATGAAAAAGCAAAAGGCAGGTTTAGTCTGCTGGTCGGAATGATTATTACAGGTAATCCTGTTGATAAATACTCTGAATCACATATGAGTTTTAAATTATACCCAACTATTGGGCTAGAGCTGGCGCAACCAAAATGGAAAACATCGGTTTATTGGTTTAGGCAAGTTTGGCTAGGGTTTGACAGTAGAATCTATAATTTTAGATTGAACACTCAGGTAAACCAGATTGGAATAGCTTATCATTTACCAGTTAAGGATAAATCATTAAAGATAGGAGTTCATCATGTTTGGAATTTAGATAGGTCTTTATTGGCTTTGGAGTACTATACAGATCATGTGGTTGAGTCAGCGTCTCCGTACAGATATCAAAACTTTGGAGTAGGTTTAAAACTAAGATATCCTTTAGCTAACAATTTTGATGTTTCGTTGGATATCGACACATATTACCAAACGAATAAATATTTATCTACAGGATTTAATCAAGAAAGTTTTCGAATCGGTTTAATTTATAATATCCACTAATTTATTCCACCAACAACAACCTCACATCCTCCATCAATCTATCAATATCTTCCGCCACGGTGCCATCATAAAAACCACGAATGCGCTTTTGTTTATCTACCAGTACAAAGTTTTCGGTGTGGATAAAGTCGTCTTCATCACCATTTCCCCCTTCATCCAAAACGGCAAAATAAGATTGGCGTGCTAGTTTGTATATCTGTGGTTTATCTCCTGTCATCAAATGCCACTTTCCTTTAATTGCACCTTGCATGTTGGCATAATCATAAAGCTGTGCTACTGTGTCTATTTCGGGTGTAACGCTGTGCGAGAGCAATATGATAGAAGGATTGTCTTTAAACGCTTCTTGCAATCTGCGCATTTGCACGGCCATGTCTTTGCAGATGCCCGGGCAAGTGGTAAAAAAGAAATCAGCAATTACGATTTTACCTTCCACGTCAGCATCTGTTATACTATCGCCATATTGATTAAGTAAAGCAAAGGGTAAGGTGGTATGGCCAATCCCCTTTCCTTGTACAGATTCGTCCACCAACCGTTCATCCAGCTGCGCGGGGTTAAAGATGGGTAATACCCTTTTAGGCTTCAAAATTTGATAACTCCAGACCAAACCTATGCTAAATACGATGGCAAGTGCGCCAATTTTCAGCCAATCTGCTTTTCTCATTTTCATGCGGCAAATTTCGGATTCTTGTTTCACATGAACGTGATAATTGCAAGATTTCACCTTAGTTTTGTGATCCTAAATTTAATGATATGAAAAGCTGGATAGGAATTGTAATAGGAATGGTGATGCTCGCGGCTTGTGGTGGCCCTGCACAAGAGCAAGCTCAAAATGAAAATGACAAGTTCAAAGATTTGAAGGAGCAAATTATGGCTTCGCATGATATCGCCATGGCTGAAATGACTACGCTTTCTAAACTAAAGAAAGAACTTAAAGCAAACTGGGATACCCAAGAGGATACTACTACTTATCATACTATGTATATCGAGCTTCAAAAACCACATGACGGCATGATGACCTGGATGCGGGAGTTTGAGAATGTAGATGAAAAGGACTGGACAGACGCTGAGAAGAAAGCCTACCTGGAAGAGGAACTTGTAAAAGTAAAAAGGCTGGAAGATCAAACTTTGGCTGTGATACAACGTACGAGAACGGTTCTGGGAAAATAGATTTTCAACTTATAGGTACCGGCTATTTAGCTGAGCTTACTTTTGCTTTTTATAAACGGGTACGGTAGAGCATGCCTCTCCAAACATCAGGCTCTTTACGTGTGGGCTTAGGAGAGTGGCCGCCTGCAAGTAGGCATTGGGTGGTATGGGTAAGTCGCTACAGCCTTTTAGTATTACACGCTGATCATTGTATACAGAAAAGTCTATCTGGTGTAAGCTATTTTCCATCAAAGTATTTTCCAACTCCTCAGTAGTTCCATAAATCACTTTTTTGGCTATGCCTTGCAAGGACACCCCTAATAATAAGTAGGCCCATTGCGGAATAATAGCATCTGCTGTACATACTATATTTACGTACGCATTTTGATAGGCTGACCAATCGTGCTTTTTCACGCTTTCTCTAAAATCTTTCTCTCTAAGAATTAAACCTTCGTATAGCCAGGGAGCAATATCAAGTTCAAGTCTTAGGCCTTTAGGATAGTAGTCTTCAAGACTCAAGGTAATAAGTCCCGAGTTTGCCACACGGTTGGGAATAGTGTCGGGCTCTTGGTTTGTAGTTTGTGGTTTGTGGTTATTCTCCATTGGGCTCTTGGTTACCGGTTATTTGTAAATGGTGTAATAGTTAGAGGTTAATTTCACTACTCACTATTAGAAGTGTGAATCTATTTTTCTGTTTTGGCTTTTCGCAAATAATTGATATCACCGTTCAATAATCGCATTATTTTATCCTTTTCGGTAATATATCTAAGGCGTTCTTCTTTGTCTATAAATCCTTCGTTTAAGGCTACATTTAGATGTTCGTGCATTTCGGAAAAGGAGCCACGAGCAATTCGACAAAACTGCTTGTTTTCTTGAAAATGAAATCTTCTAAAGCCTTCTGCTATTTGAGCCGTTATTGATAGGGCGGTTCTTTTCATTCGATCTGCTAGCTTGTATTTTTCTTCCTTTGGTAACTTTGTGCAAAGCGTAGAAACTAGTATTCTAAACTCTCTAGCTTCTTTATATACATTTTGGTATTCAAAGGATTTCATGGCATCAAGATAACTATTAACGAATAGCCAATAATCATTATACCATTAACTTCTCGCTACAACATTCCCAGCTCCAGCTTGGCTTCTTCGCTCATTAGGTCTTTGCTCCATGGCGGTTCAAAGGTGATTTCTACCTCTACGTCATTTACTTCATCAATGCTGCGCACCTTTTCTTTTACCTCTTCGGGCAAACTTTCGGCCACGGGGCAATTAGGTGAAGTTAGCGTCATTAAGATTTTTATATCCACATTGTCACTTACGTGCACATCGTAAATTAGTCCCAATTCATAAATATCAACAGGTATTTCAGGATCGTAAATAGATCGCAACACATCTACCGCTTTTTCACCTATTGCTTGTAATTCTGCGTCTGTCATTTTTTTAATTTGAAAAGTATATACTACTTAGTACCAAGTGCAAGCCACTCAGCCTTACCTCGATTGCAAGGCTATGGCGTAATATTTCATTTGTTTTATCATACTCAGCAATCCATTAGCACGAGTAGGAGATAGGTGTTCTTTAAGGCCAATTTTATCTACAAAACCCATATCGGCTGAGGCTATCTTATCTGGGCTTTCATCAGAGAGTACTCTAATCATTAAGGCAATTAAACCTTTGGTCAGTATAGCGTCACTATCGGCAGTAAAAATCACTTTGTTGTTTTGTGTATCTGCATGCAGCCATACTTGGCTTTGGCAACCTTTTATTAGATTGTCTTCAGTCTTGTATTTTTCATCTATCAAAGGGAGTGTTTTACCCAACTCAATAAGGTACTCGTAGCGCCCTATCCAGTCTTCAAACATTTCAAACTCTTCTACTATCTCGTTTTGTCTGTCAGCTATTGTCATTGTTACTATTAGTTATTTGAAAATCTGAAAATTTGAATACTCAGGATTTCAATTTACATACAACTAGTTTGGTTATGTTATGGTTTTTCAAATAGCGCTAGCCCAACATTTGCTCAACTTTTTTTAACCCAGCTATAAGTTTATCTACTTCGTCAAAAGTGTTGTACACCGAAAAACTCGCTCTTACCGTTCCCGGAATTTCAAATTGAGCCATAATGGGCTGCGTACAATGGTGGCCAGTTCTTACCGCAATGCCCAGCTTGTCCAATATCATTCCCACATCAAATGGGTGATGGTCTCCAAGCAGAAATGATACTACGCTTGCTTTGTTTTTTGCTTCTCCAACAAAGCGAATATTCGCAAACTTTTTTAATTCCTGATGCGCATAGCCCAGGAGGGCATTCTCATGAGCAGCAATGTTATCCATTCCTAGTTCATTCATAAAATCAATTGCAGATCCCAACGCCACACCTTCAGCTATACTTGGTGTGCCAGCCTCAAACTTGTGAGGAAGTTCGGCATAAGTGGTTTTCTCAAAAGACACCGATTTTATCATTTCGCCTCCACCCTGATAGGGAGGAAGTAAATTCAGTAATTCTTCTTTGCCATATAAGATACCAATACCTGTAGGGCCATATATTTTGTGCGAACTAAACGCATAAAAATCTGCATCCAAGGCTTGAACATCTACAGTGAGGTGAGGGGTAGCTTGAGCTCCATCTACCATTACCCAGGCTCCTACTGCATGTGCCATTTGTATTAGCTCCTTAGCAGGATTAATAGTGCCTAAAGCATTGGATACGTGACAAAATGAAAGCAATTTGGTCTTTTCATTTAGTATTTGCTTTGCTTCTTCCAGCTCGAGTTCTCCTTTCGAATTCATGGGGATTACACGCAACTTGGCTCCAGTTTGCTCACACAGCATTTGCCAGGGCACAATATTGCTGTGGTGTTCCATGGCGGTAATTACAATTTCATCACCTTCTTTTACCAGGCCTTTGCCCAGGCCAGAAGCCACAAGATTGATACTCTCGGTAGTTCCTCTAGTAAAAATCACTTCGTGAGTGTGAGCCGCATTAAGATGCTTTCGCACTTTTTCTCTACTCAGCTCATAAGCATCTGTAGCTACCTGGCTAAGGTGGTGTACACCACGATGCACGTTGCTATTGATGGTTTTGTAATAGGTGTCAATAGCCTGTATTACCTCTATGGGTTTTTGATTACTAGCAGCATTGTCTAAGTAAACCAAATCTTGCCCATTCACTTTTTGATTTAAAATGGGAAATCGCGCTCTAATCTTCTGAATATCGAGACCCAATTGACTTGTGGTAATCATAATTCAAAATCTAAATCCACACCTAGTTTGCTTGCAATTACCTTGTTTAGCTTTTTTCTCAGCTCAGCTATTTTGATGTTTCTAAGGCCATCATTGGCAAAAGCGTAAAGCAATAGTGCCTTGGCCTCTTTGGCAGGGATACCTCTGGTTTGTAAATAAAACATGGCATCTTCATCTAGCTGACCAATGGTACAGCCATGCGAACATTGCACATCATCAGCAAAAATCTCGAGCTGTGGTTTAGTATCTATTGAGGCTTTGTCAGTAAGTAAGATGTTATTGTTCTGCTGAAACGCATTTGTTTTTTGAGCATGCGGATGCACCATCACTTTACCGTTAAATACTCCCTTAGCATTACCATCGTATATGCCCTTGTACGTTTCGTTGCTATAGCAATTTGGCATCTTATGATCGGCCAATGTATGATGGTCTACTAGTTGGCCATCGCCTATTAGGCTGATGCCGTCCATATAGGTTTCGGTATATTCTTCTTCTAAAAAGAAATTGAGGTTGTTTCTCACCAGCTTACCGCCAAAAGAAAAAGTACCCATGTTTACCACGCTACGGCTATATTGTTTTACAGAAGTATTGTCAATTATTGAAGCTTGCTTACTGTCATTTTGCACTTTGTAATAATGCAAACGAGCATGTTTTTCTACAAATATTTCAGTGGCACTATTGGTAAAAACATCATGCGAGCTAAGTGATTGATGACGCTCTGTAATTTTTACCTCAGAGTTTTCTTCAAGCACAATAAGGTTGCGCGGTTGCTGCATCGCTCCCTGCTCTTGCTCACTTGTAAAGTAGATGAGCTGTACAGGCTTTTCTACCGTTTGATTTTTTTTGATTCTAATAAACGCTCCTTCACTGGCCAAGGCCGTGTTGATAGCCGCTAAAGATTCATTTTGTGGTAAAGCCTTGTTGAAATATTTGTCTGCTACTTCGGGGTATTTTTCCAGCATAGACCCAAAAGTGCAGATGTCAAATTTCTCATGTGTAGTTTCACTTAGCCAGCTGCTGAATTTGCCATCAATAAAAACCAACTTATAGGAGTCTACATCACTTAAGAAATACCTTCGTACATCTTTAAAGTCGATGGTGTTTTCACCTCTATGAAAAACCTTAAAATCTTGTTTTAAAATAGGTTTAAGGTTGGTGTACTTCCACTCTTCATCACGTTTGGTAGGAAACCCTTGTTTTTCAAAAACCTTAAAAGCTTCTTGACGGGTTTTGTGAATATACTTGTTTGAATGTCCGTTCAGCTCGTTTTCAAAAACGAGGAAGGACGATTCTAATTTATCTTTTAGTGCTTCCAATCTTAATTTGATTTTTGCGATGAAAACTAGGCTATATTGCCATTTCTTCTTTTATCCAATCGTAGCCTTTTTCTTCTAGTTGTAGGGCTAAATCTTTTCCTCCAGATTTTACAATTCGTCCGTTGTATAGTACATGTACATAATCCGGTACGATATAATCTAGCAACCTCTGGTAGTGTGTAATTAGTAAGACGGCATTGTCTTTAGATTTTAACTTGTTTACACCATTGGCCACAATGCGCAAGGCATCAATGTCCAACCCTGAGTCGGTTTCGTCCAGAATGGCCAGTTTTGGTTCGAGCATGGCCATTTGAAAAATTTCATTTCTCTTTTTCTCACCGCCCGAAAATCCTTCGTTCAACGAACGACTTAAAAACCCTTTATCCATTTCTAGGAGGGCCATTTTTTCACGCATTTTCTTAAGCATAATGTTGGCAGGCATTGCTTCTTCACCCTTTGCTTTGCGAGTTTCATTGATGGCGGTTTTCAAGAAATTGGTTACGCTAACTCCAGGAATTTCGATGGGGTATTGAAAAGACAAGAAAATACCTTTATGAGCTCGCTCTTCAGGGTCAAGGTCAAGCAAGTCTTCGCCTTCAAAATCAATAGTTCCCTTGCTTACCTCATATTCTTCACGACCCGCTACCACACTTGACAAAGTGCTTTTGCCTGAGCCATTGGGCCCCATAATAGCGTGTACCTCACCGGGTTTAATTTCTAGGTTAATTCCCTTTAGTATTTCATTACCTTCAATACTAGCGTGTAAATCGTTTATTTTTAACATCTGTTTATTATTTAAGGTTTTGGGTTTAAAGTTTCATGTTAATTAAATGGTCTACCCTTATTAACCTTCTTTAAACTTTGACCCTTTAATTTTTGATTTGTTTAAGTAACTCATAAAGGATCCAATGCCCTCTGAGAGGGTTCTTACTTCACTTACTTTATTATTTATTGTTTCCTCATTTATATACCCTGCATCATACAACCTGTACAACTGTGAGCGATATTCTCCTGCGCTTCCTTTGGCAATTGCTAGAAACTGAATAAACTCTCTATTTCCACTTCTTTCAAATCCTTCAGCTATATTGTCCATAACAGATCCAATTGATCTGCTTGCATGATCTTTTAGGAAAAAATCCTTTTTTAATTCAGAATTCTTAACCAATGCAAAATACCATTGACACATTTCTCTTACTTGTTGCCAAATTCTTAAATCTTCAGACCTTTGTATGGTGGACATAATTTGAATCTTTGAACTTGAAACTTTATTAATTTATCCAACACTGCCTTCTAAGCTGATAGCTAGTAGTTTTTGTGCTTCTACGGCAAATTCCATAGGAAGTTGGTTTAGCACATCCTTGCAGTATCCATTTACAATAAGTGCTATGGCCTCTTCGGTACCTATACCACGCTGATTACAGTAAAAAATCTGGTCTTCGCCAATTTTTGAAGTAGTCGCTTCATGCTCCACTTTGGCGCTTTTGTTTTGTGTTTCTATATAGGGGAAAGTATGAGAACCACAGCTGCTCCCCATTAATAAAGAATCGCATTGCGAAAAGTTCCGGGCGTTTTCGGCTCTTGGGCCAATTTTCACCAAACCTCTGTAGCTACCATTACTTTTTCCGGCACATATTCCCTTGCTAATGATGGTGCTCTTGGTGTTTTTGCCAAGATGAATCATCTTGGTTCCCGTATCTGCTTGCTGATGGTTGTTGGTTACAGCCACCGAGTAAAACTCGCCAATTGAGTTTTCTCCTTTAAGGATGCAACTTGGGTATTTCCACGTTACTGCTGATCCTGTTTCAACTTGAGTCCATGAAATTTTTGCGTTTTTCTCGCAAATACCTCTTTTGGTTACAAAGTTGAAAACACCACCTTTACCGTTGGCATCGCCAGGGTACCAGTTTTGCACAGTTGAGTATTTTATTTCAGCACCATCCATGGCTATTAGCTCTACTACTGCCGCATGCAGCTGATTTTCATCTCTGCTAGGTGCCGTACAGCCTTCCAAATAACTCACATAGCTTTCTTCATCCGCTATCAATAAGGTTCTTTCAAACTGTCCTGTGCCGCCTTCATTTATCCTAAAATAAGTGCTGAGTTCCATAGGGCATTTTACTCCTTTTGGGATGTAGCAAAATGAACCATCTGTGAATACAGCCGAATTAAGGGCTGCATAATAATTATCCGTTTTCGGAACTACTGTTCCCAAATATTTTTTAACCAACTCCGGGTGTTCTTGAATGGCTTCTGAAATAGGGCAAAAAATAATTCCTTTTTCTGCTAAGGTCTTTTTAAAGGTGGTAGCCACCGAAACGGAATCTACTACTACATCTATAGCCACATTGGTAAGGCGCTTTTGCTCATCTACCGAGATTCCAAGTTTCTCAAACGTTTTCAGCAATTCGGGGTCTACCTCATCCAGACTACCTAATTTCTTTTTTTGAACTGGAGCTGAATAGAAAGATATGGCTTGCAAATCAGGTTTTTGGTAGGTTACATTGGCCCAATCGGGCTCAGTCATTTGGTTGAATTTATGAAAGGCATCTAGCCGCCAATCAAGCATCCATTGTGGTTCTTTCTTTTTTGCAGAGATTATGCGAATAACATCCTCGCTAAGGCCAGCCGGCACTTTGTCTGATTCAATATCTGTATAAAAACCGTACTTGTATTCCGAACCGGTTACCTCTTCCAATAACTTTTCTTCACTACTCATTATCTCAAATCTGTTTTTAGAAAATTAAACCGCAAAACTTTCGCCACACCCGCAGGTGCGTTGTGCATTTGGGTTATTAAAGCTGAAGCCTTTTCCGTTTAAGCCTCCACTATATTCAAGGGTGGTACCTATTAAATATAAGAAGCTTTTTTTGTCAACAAGAATTCTTACGCCAGCATCTTCAAAGAGTTTATCTTCTTCTTTTAAATCAGTATCAAGTTTTAGGTTATAACTCAAACCACTGCAGCCACCGCTGGTAACTCCCACACGAACGTAGGCGCTATCTAATTTTTGATTTTCCTCTTGCATTAAGGAAATCAACCTGTTACGTGCTGATTCAGAAACCTTTATCATGCTAATTTAGAATTAGTTTAAATCAATGCAAAGGTAATAAAGAAAGCTTGACGGAAAAATGATTTTCTCTATCTATGAATAAAACCATCTTACCGATGATGCTTTTTATACCTTAAACTAATTGTGAATATTTGATGCATCTTAAAATTATATCTTTGCTTCACTCCTATTTACTGAATAACACCTAATTAACCGGCAATACAATGAGCTGTAAGAGGCTTTATTTTTTTGCGCTGCTCTTGCTATTCGGAGTAGTGGAGTCAATCGCTTGTAAGCCTCAAGTGAATTGGAGTAGTTCTGTAAGTTTCTGTTATGGGAATTCTTTTACGTTATCTGCTTATAATCCGAACTCTACTTATCTGTGGAGTACCCAAGATACAACTGGAAGTATTGTAATTACCACCTCAGGAACTTATTATGTAACCGTTACTAATGCCTGTGGTTCTACCTCAGATACCTTACAGGTTATAGTTGATTACCCTTTAGTAGTCAACCTCGGCAACGATAGATCAATGTGCTCGGCCAATAATCCTGTACTGTCGGCACCTTATTCACCCACCGCTACTTATTTGTGGCAAGATAATTCAACCTCTAGGCAAATTCCTGTTACACATTCAGGTATGTACTATGTAAAAGTGACTAACCTGTGTGGTAGTGTATATGATACCGTAAATATTACCTTGGATGTGCCTCTCAATGTAAACCTGGGTCCTGATATCAATGACTGCACTTCGGGGTCGAACGTAATAGGATTTGCTCCAGGTCAAAAGGGAAAAATATTTTGGAAAACAGGAGATACCACAAATGCTATAACGGTTACTAATCCTGGTACTTATTGGGTAAGAATGACCAATTCGTGCGGCATTTTTCGAGATACTATTGTGGTGACACATGATCAAGGGTCTTCTCTTGATATTGGCGATACGATAAGGAAATGCGCTTCTTCGCTAGTGACACTTTCTTCTAATATAAAAGGAGGAAGTTTTCTTTGGAGTAATAGTGCCAATACGCAGTCCATTCAAGTTTCTAACGCAGGTATGTATTGGTTAAAGTACACCGATAATTGTGGGATTTATTATGATACCGTTTACGTCATTAACCGTCCGCCTATTGCATTAGACCTGGGCGTGGACACTGGTGTGTGTCACAATACCAATTTTCACCTTAACGCTTACCATCAGGGAAGTAACTATTTGTGGTCAACTGGAGATACTAGTAGTACCATTCCGGTATTAACTACCGGGGCATATTGGGTAAGAGTGAGTGACGGCTGTTCTGTACATTTCGATACTATTAACGTAGATGTTTGGGCCACGCCTATAGATTCTATTCCTGCCATTATCTATTACTGCGCGGGTAGCCCTGTTATTGCCAATGCCGGTTCGTGGGGCCCTTCTACCACATATCTGTGGGACGATTTAAGTACAGGGCAAACTAATTCCTATGCTTCAGCGGGTGTACATCATGTTTATATCTATAGCCCATGTGATACCCTCAGAGTTGATTTTACCGTACAAGAGCTGGTATGGACAGGTTTTGATTTGGGTCCTGATACGATATTGTGTGGGCCAATGATAGTGGACACGAAGCTGCCCAAATCACAGCATAAGTTTTTATGGTCATTGGGAGGTACCGAACCGTTTAGATTAATCGATCAGCCCGGTAAATACTGGGTGCAGGTTACCAATCCTTGTGGGGTGTTTTATGATACCATTGAAGTGATTGTGGTGACTCCACCAGCTATTACCTCACCTAGGAAAGTTGAGCTATGTCAAGGTGCCAATACGTTAATCACAGCGGTTCCAAACAATAATATGACAAAGTTTTTGTGGAGTACAGGAGATACAACCCATAATATTAGGGTTTCTAATCCTGGGGTCTATACGCTTCAGGCTTCCAATATATGTGATACCATTTACGACTCCGTCAAAGTGAATGTTGTGAGTCCAATAAATTTTAGTCTTGGAAATGATACCATCTTGTGTACCCCTCAAACATTAGTGATGAATGTGACGGGGCATATAGCAGATTCTATAAAATGGAGTACCGGCTCTCGAAACGGTATCATACCTATTACTACTTCTGGCACCTATTGGCTTAATATGTATAATGGCTGCGGTGTATTTTCTGATACGATAAAAGTTACAATTAAAGACAAGCCAAAAAAAGATCAACATAACGCCTCCTATTGTATAGGTACTGGGGTAGTATTGGATGCTCAAAAGCCCAACGTGCTATCGTATCAATGGAGCAATGGGGCCGTAACTTCATCTATCTCTGTAAATACACCTGGATGGTATTGGGTAAACCTGAGTAATGAATGCGGGGTAACAAGAGATTCATTTTACGTAAGGCAAGACAACCCCATACAGCAGTTTGATTTAGGAAATGATACGATATTCTGCGCTGGAACAATGTGGCTCGACCCGGGAAATATAGCTGGTGCAACATACAAATGGCAAGACGGTACAAGCTCAAGAAGATATTTCGTTACAAAATCAGGAACTTACAAAGTGGTAGCAACAAACTCTTGTAATTCTGTTTCAGACAGCATTACAGTACTCATTACGGGGCCGCCAAAGCTTGTACTCGGAGATTCGGTTAAATTTTGTCATGGTAGTACATTTACTTTTAACGCTCAAAACCCCGGCAGCACATACCTGTGGAATGACAGCAGTACAAGTCAGTATTTAGCAACTACCAACCCCGGAAAGTATTGGGTAACTATCACCAACCCTTGTGGGACTTTGACAGATACTGTGAAGCTAATTACGGAGTATCCAATATTAGACTTAGATCTGGGCAATGACACTATTATATGTAAAGGACAATCCTTGATACTTAACGGAGATTACCATGGGGCTTTTGTATGGTGGAGCACAGGAGCTACTACTAAAACATTGGAAGTAACTCAAACAGGAGAGTATTTTGTCAATCTTTCCAACTCATGCGGAGTTTGGTTAGATACCATTTATGTGGAGGTACAGGACGTTCCGGTCTTTTCTTTAGGGCCAGATAGTTTGGTTTGCAATCTGGATATCGATTATGAGCTTTCGGGGCCTGTAGGATTAGATCATTACTTATGGAGCAACGGTGATACAAATAGAGTTACACGGGTTCCACTTACGGGTACACATTGGTTAGAAGTAACTAACAAATGCTTTAGCTATACCGATAGTATTGTATTGATAGGAGAAGATCCCATTCCATTGGACCTAGGGCCAGATACTGTATTGTGTTTTGGAGAATCATTGATATTAAACCCAGGAAATTATGCATATCCTACCTATTGGTACAATGGTCATACGGCAAGTACAAAAGAAATAACACGGTCAGGTAGTTACTGGGCGCTTGCAACCAACAGTTGTGGGACCTATACGGATACCATTCAGGTAACATTTGATTACCCGCTTGATCCTGGTACCACTGAAACAGTAGTTTGTAAGGGGGATTCGGCTGTAGTGGATTTAGAAAATGAAACTATTGAGATATTGTGGTTTGACGGCTCTACTGATAAGCTGAGGTCATTTGGTAAAGAAGGAAGTTACTCTGCCAAAATCACTAATACTTGCGGAACTTTCGATAAAATATTTGAAGTGGACTTGAGTAACTGCGATTGCCCGCTGTATATGGCCAATGCGTTTACACCCAATGGCGATGGTATTAATGATGAGTTTGCTTCGGTATATGACTGTGATATAACTAGCTACAAACTGGTAGTGTTTAATAGGTGGGGAAGTCAAGTGTATGAAACTACAGATCCAACTGATGTATGGGATGGAACTCAAAATGGCAAACCCTTGCCAATAGGTACCTATAATTATAAAGTGTATTACTCCTGGATGGTATATGAAGTGGAGCATTCGAGCATGCAAAGAGGGGTAATTAACCTGCTTAAATAAAGTTATCCCCAGTTTTTTTCACAAAATTTTTGCTGAGAATTTCTATTCACAAAGGAATCCTAAAGGCCTGAAATCTAATCAGGTTACAGTCTTAAAAAATCTATAACTTATTGACTGTCAATCGATAAAGTTTGAATTCATCATCCTATTTCGTGTTTTGATAAGGTTATTGTTTTACATTTGTTAAGCTTGTAAAACGTTACTCTAATCACTCTATAATCAAGCAAAGTCATGAAACTAGGATACAAATCTTATTTGTATCTGATCGTTCTTACCATGTTGTCTCTGAATGCTGCTTATGCATGTTTACCTCAAATAAATTGGGGGGCATCAGTTAGTTTTTGCCAAGGAAACTCTTTTACTCTCAACGCGGCAAATGCTAACGCAACTTATGTGTGGAGCACCGGAGCTAGTACTCCTAGTATTTCTGTTAATTCTTCAGGAATATATTGGGTATCAGTAACCAACAATTGTGGAACGACATCAGATACCATACAGGTAATAGTAGATCAGCCTGTAACCGTTAACCTCGGACAGAACCGCGCAATTTGTGCGGGCTCAAGCACAATGCTTTCTGCTCCTTTTTCGCCAAGCTCCACCTATATGTGGCAAAATGGTTTTACTGGGCATCAGCTCAATGTTACCACAGCAGGTACCTACCATGTATCGGTAACCAACGCTTGCGGAACCTACAGTGATACAGTTCAAATAAGCATAGATCAACCTCAGAATGTAAACTTGGGAGCAGATGTGGTAAACTGTACCACAAATTCATCTGTACTCCAGCTTCCCTCAGGAGTTTCGGGATCAATAAAATGGAGTACTGGGGCTAAAACCTCGAGTATTACTGTAAATAAAAATGGCTCCTATTGGGTAAAAGTTACCAATGCTTGTGGTGTCTTTTCTGATACTATTAATGTAGCATTTGTATCGGCCGGAAAACTCTTTCCGAATGATACTATTCTGTTTTGTAATACCGGAAGTATCAAATTATCTAGCCCCGTTTCTGTAGGTTCACATTTGTGGAGTACCAATGCTACCAATAGCAGTATTCCGGTAAGTCAATCGGGTAAATATTGGCTCACTCTTACTTTGCCTTGTGGTACTTTTAGCGATACAGTTTACTTAATAGGAAGTACAATAAATTCTGTAAACCTTGGGCCAGATATAACTATGTGTCA
>JAUICR010000300.1 GCA_030427785.1 Bacteroidia bacterium
ATATAATCAGCAGTGCCGGGAATAAAATACCCTAAGGCTACCCCAATCAGCATAGCAAGAAAAATCCAAAGGGTGAGGTAGCTGTTAAGGAAGCTAAGTTTCTTTTTAGTCATAACGGTTTTAGATAAGCGAAAAGAGATAGAACATTTCAGAGGCAATTTGTAGCGAACGATTTGCATAAGCCCAATTTTCTTGTGGGCTATCGTCAAATGCTTTTGGGTCATCATATCTAAGCGGAATTCGCTTTTCGGCCCCAGCAATAAATGGACAGTTTTCGTCAGCATCAGAGCAAGTCATGATAGCGGCAAAATTTTCTGATGGATTTGCATTATCATCAAAGAGCTTAGAAAAAGCTTCTATGGTTTTGGCATCTTCAGCAAATTGTATTTTATAGATAGGATTGTCCTTTCCATTATTGCTTATTTCAAAACCCGCTTTGCTTAAAGAATCTACAGCTCTTAGGTTAAAAGCTGTGACCTCTACACCACCCGAAAAGGAGTTGCAGTCTACATCATAATAGTAGGCGGCTAATTGCGCCCATACCTGCGATAGCTGGCTTCTGCGCGAATTATGTGTGCAGATAAAGTTGAGCTGCATTTTTTCGCCCTTTGCTTTTTTAGCTTTGAGGTAATCGGCTATTTGGGTTAGAATTTCTTGCCTTTGAGCAGGTATTGCAATAGAGCTTAGCTCCGAGATATAGCTCTGTAGCTGTGGGTAGATTTTGCTTTTGTTCATGGGTAAATTTGTAAAAAGGTTATATGTTAATAGTTATGGGTTATTAATGATTTTGCCCAATTAACCATTAACATATAACTAGTTAACTATGATTAGCAGCATCCGCCTCCCGGAGTGCAACAAGCGTCTTCCTGTTTGCCAATGGAAGCTAAGCTTACCTTTTGTTTTGGGGCGGGTATTCCGCAGTTGTCTTTGGCCAAACAATCAGTATGTTTGGAGGTGAGTAAAAAATGCGAACCGTTAAAATCCAAACCAAACTTACCGATAGTTTCGCTCTGATATTCTACCTCAATAGGAAGGTCTTGCATACCCAGTACTTTTTCAGAAAGTTCAATAATGGAATGTAATTTTTGAGGAGCCAAACGATGGTCGTGGTCCTCGGCACTCCACAGCTGAAAGTTGGCAACCGACTCCTTGCGCTCAGTTCCTCCGCAATCAATAAAGTGTTTGTGGATGGTGCCAACCTCTGTCACATGAAAATGCTGAGGCACGCGCTCTCCGTTGGGTAATTCAAAGTAAAGCTCATTTAGCTCAGGTAGTATTCTTTTTATTTCTGAAAGTGTCATAACAATGGTTTTTAATATTAATAAGTCTCACGTTTTCGGTAATGTGAAAATCAGCAGCAGTTATCCGCATCCAAAGGTTTTAGTTCATCAAAGAGCTGAAAGAAAAGATCTTTCACTTCTTGCCAGCGTACACGATTTATACAATAGCTTACGGATACGCCTTCTATAGTACCGCTGATAAGGCCAATGTTTTTAAGCTCGCGCAAATGCTGACTGATGGTAGGTTGCGCCAATCCAAGCTCAGCTACCAAATCGCCATTGATACAGGCATTGGCTTTGAGCAAATACTGAAGAATGGCAACACGTGCCGGATGCCCCATTGCTTTGGCTATTTGGGCCAATTCGTTTTGCTGAAGACTGAACAAATCTGTTTTACTAATTCCCATAATTACATTTATACATTGCAATATTACGATGAATATAAATCCGAACAAGTTTTTTTCAAATAAATTTTTGGCTTTTGGTAAGGAAGGAAATTTCCACGCAAAGGCTTTTTTGCTATTGGCTCCTAGTAAATAGCCCTTAGCAACTAGCCTGTGATACAAAATTTTCAACCTCACATTTTGCCAGGAGCTAGTTGCTAAGCACTAGTCACTATCTTGAAGCCGTGCTCTAAAAACTTATCTAGAAAACAATTTGATATTCAAAGAGCAGGAGATTCAAACAATTTAAATCGTAGAATTGGGTTTTGATAATACCAAACCAAAAAGTATTGTATACTAATACTAACATAGCATGTAAATGGAAAGTCCTTTCCTTAGGACTTTCGCTGTTTTTTGTTTTTACACTAAATGCTCAAACTCTAAGGTTTAAGGAGCCCTTAAGAGAAAGTGTGCATTCTCAATCTATACTGCAGGAAGGAACCTTTTACTATAGTGTTGGTCAAATTTACAGCCCCAGTGTTGGAAGATATGGGGTTATTCTTATGAAATTAGATTCTTTAGGCCGACTTCTTAAGACAAGAACCCTATTGGATAGTAATTTCACGTATTTCCCTTCTAACCATATAAGTCTGGAAAAGACATTGGATGGTAACTTTATGACTATTGTTAATAAAAGTGCAAACCCTCGCAGCAATGGAATTTTGATATTCAATCAAAATTTAGATACTCTAGATTATCTTCTGCCAGTCCAAGATTCAAAGGTGCGTCATTTCTACCAAATAAAACAGCTTCCGGATAGCGGCTTTGTGATTACAGGTTATTTATACGAAACAACCAAAAACCGTTATAATGCCAGTTTAATCCGTACCGATAAGGATGGACAGTTGCTTTGGGAGCAGGTATATAAAGAACCCGACACCTTTAGCATCGAACCTTTTCATGTATATCCCACCCCCGATGGTGGTTTTTTGATGGCAGGCCAAAAAGTATATCTGGCCGATTATCAGACGGCAGACCCGGTGCTACTACGTACGGACAGTGCTGGCAACCTGCTTTGGAAAAAAACCTACGGTGGCAACCAGGTAGATGGTATAGCCTGTGCCGCGTATCGCGATGATGGCAATATTATGCTATTTTACAGCCAAGGCACCAAGCCTTTGCAGCAAGGGCATAGTTTGGCAGCAGTTTTTTCAATTATAGATGATAGCAACGGGAATGAGCTGTCTAAAAAATTATACCCTTTTATCAAC
>JAUICR010000063.1 GCA_030427785.1 Bacteroidia bacterium
AAAAAAAAGCAGAATCAGCATGAAGTTTACAAGCAGAAAAGACATCTTGTTTCTTGCATTAAGCATTAGCACTATAGGTTTTTTTATTGGTTTTGTCATCTTTCGGGTGCTTTCTGTGGGTGTAACCAATTACAGCCCCTCCTGGAATGATCTCCTCATGTTAGCTGCTGCCGGCTTATTGCTTTGGCTAGGCACAGGAACAAAATATGAACTCACAGAAACTGTACTGAAATATCAAAGCGGCCCTATACGGGGCACGATTGAGATTGACAAAATTCATGAAATTGTTGTGGGTAAAACCATGTGGTCGGGATTAAAACCAGCTACAGCAAGAAATGGCTTGATTGTAAAGTATGAGAAGTACAACGAGATTTATATCAGTCCAAAAACAAATGAATCGTTTGTGAAAAAAATCCTCGAGTTAAATTCTACTATTAAAATAAGCAGACAGTAGCTCGCCTTAGTGGTGATAGATAAACTACTGCCAGTCTCATTCTTCAGCATCCTGGGGTGTAGGTATATAGTGCAGGCGTGCCGATAAACCTGGGTTTTGCAGAAAGTTTTTAGCACATTTCTCCTTCAAGAATTACCTTTACTCCTACAGCCAAACTGCAACATACTATCAGCTCAACACAGGTTTGTAAAAACCGCAAAACGCATGTACTATGGAACACTATTTTTCAAAGTTTCGCAAAGGCATTATCGGGCACAATTGCGCCATTAGCACGCCCATTCACGATTCTATTAATCTTCTCTATGCTGACTGGACAGCAAGTGGAAGAATGTATTTACCCATAGAAGAGCGCTTAGCCACAGAGATATTTCCGTATGTGGCAAATACACATACCGACACCAATTACACCGGCTCAAAAATGACCTATGCCTATCACAAGGCACGCGAAATACTAAAAGAGCATGTAGGAGCAAACGAGCACGATGTTCTTATTTCGTGTAACTCAGGCATGACGGGGGTGGTGAATAAACTTCAACGTATACTTGGGCTTAAAGTACATGAATCGCTAAAAAATAAAATAAAGGTAGGCGATGAAGACAGGCCAATAGTGTTTATCACCCATATGGAGCACCACTCTAATCAAACCAGTTGGCTGGAAACCCTGGCCGAAGTAGTGATAGTAGAGCCGGATGAGAGCGGGCGTGTATCGGTAGATAATTTCAGAAAAGCTATCAAAAAGCATGAACATCGAAAAACCAAAATAGCGGCCATTACAGCTTGCTCTAATGTTACCGGGCTAATATCACCTTACCTGGAAATAGCTGAACTAATTCATCAGCACGATGGGCTTTGTTTTGTTGACTTTGCCTGTTCTGCCCCCTATGTTTCCATAAATATGCATCCTGATGATGACAACGGTCAATATCTAGATGCCATCTACTTTTCGCCACACAAATTTTTGGGTGGGCCAGGCTCCACCGGAATTCTCATTTTTAATAAGAAGTTATACGCCAATGCCATACCCGATCATCCTGGCGGAGGCACAGTAGAGTGGACCAACCCATGGGGCGAACATAAATATATAGCAGATATAGAAACACGAGAAGATGGTGGTACACCCCCATTTCTGCAAACTATAAAAGCGGCTATGTGCGCCCAACTGAAAGATGAGATGGGCGTAGATAATATTCATAAACGCGAGGAAGAAATTTTGGCCCTGCTTTGGGCTGCCATAGATAAACTTCCCAATGTGCATGTATTAGCCAATGAGCACAGAGCGCGGCTTGGTATTATTTCTTTTTATATAGATGATTTGCACTACAACCTGGCGGTAAAGATGCTCAACGATCGTTTTGGCATACAAACAAGAGGAGGCTGTAGCTGTGCCGGCACCTATGGGCATTATTTGCTAAATGTTACCAAAGAGGAGTCAAAAAAAATTACCGATCTGGTAAGTGAAGGCAATTACACCGAAAAGCCCGGATGGATTAGACTATCTATACACCCTACACAAAGCAATGCTGAAATTGAATACATGGCAAACGCTATAACCCAACTGGCAGAAAACCATGAGCTATGGGCCAAAGATTATAAGGTAGATTTAGAAAAAGGAATAATCACGCCATTAAACAGGCATGCATCACTACTGCTAGAAAAGGAAGTAGATGCGTGCCTTACTAGGCCTTTTACCTCTTAGGGTAAGGTGTTTCTACAGTAAGCCCTACGGAGGTGCGTTGTCTTTTGCGTTTTGGCAGCCCACAGCTATTCAAACTTTTGTAGCTACAGTCACCTGTTGTATAGGATAAAAGTTTTAGTTTCGACAAGCTAAATACACCTCGATGAAAACCAAAACGCACCTTCTACTTATCGCGCTAATTTGTGGTTCCCTTACCAGCTTTGCACAGGTTGCTGACACGGCCACGTATCCTTATGTGCTACCTATATGGGGGCAAAAAGTGCAGGACAAAGGCATGGCCGACCAATTGCAACTTCCCTTTGGTGTAAACGCCAATTATGTAAATGCATTTATGGAATTGGATATTACAGAATTTCAATTATTAGTGGGTGGTAAAGATTTATCGGGAATAATAAATACCGAAACGCTAAACTTTACCAGCGTAAGTGCTACTACCAATGGATCTAATTTTAGAGCAGACGCTTGGATTTTGCCTTTTATGAATGTGTACGGAATGCTTTCGATAGTAAAAGGAACTACCAATGTAAGCTTGCAGCCCACTTGGAAAGACGCAGTAGGTGATGTGATTCTTCAACTCCCTGAATTTTCGTCTATAGTAGAGTTTGATGCCTTGGCCTATGGTGCTGGTACTACTTTAATTTTTGGTTGGAACGGTTACTTTTTGAGCACCGACATCAATTATTCGCGTACCGAAACTGCCTTGCTAGAAGAGCAAGTAGGCTATCTTACCCTATCAGCACGAGGGGGCTACCGATTCTTCCTCAACAAAAAGAACGAAAATCTTTTTATTGCTCCGTATGTGGGTATGATGTACCGAGATTTTGTGGGCTCTCATGGCAGCAATGGTTCTATAGGTTTGGATGAGGTATTTCCTGAGCTGGATGAATCCTTTAACAATAAAGCCAACGAGGCTATTCAAGAAAATCAGGATGTAATAGATGACCCAAATACTTCATTAGCTGATAAAATAAAACTTGAAGCACGTAATCAAGCTATTGAAGAAATTCAGGACAGAGTGAACGATAGCGGAGTGTTTACCACCGAAATTAATTATTACATCAAGAAGGATTTGATACAAACGGTTACATTTCAATTTGGCTTTAACTTTCAGATAAATAGAAACTGGATGCTGCGTGGCGAGTATGGTGTGTCTGACTCTCAACGCTTTTTGATGACTGGTGTACAATATCGCTTTGGGGTAAAAAAGAAATCGTAACGCATAACCCCGCTGTGCTAATACCCGCAATGATTACAAAACATTTGTATATTATCGCTAATACTAAGCACTTTACACAATGCCTATGAAAACCATGACATGCAAACAACTAGGTGGAGCTTGCGAGCTAGAATTTAAGGCCAACACTTTTGAAGAAATAGCAGCATTGAGTCAAAATCATGCAAAAGAAATGATGCAAAAGGGTGATGAGTTGCATATAGCGGCCATGAATAATATGGGTGAAATAATGAAAGTACCCGGGGCCATGAAAGAATGGATGGCTATGAAGGAAGCGGAATTCAACAAATTGTAAACCCCTTATTTCATAAAAAAACCCTCAACCTGAAAAGACTGAGGGTTCTAATTATTTTTTAGGAGTATTCTTAATACTCGTCTTCATTCCACAAGAAATCTTCATCTGAGGGGTAGTCGGGCCAAATGTCCTCAATGGTCTCATATACCTCTTCCTCCTCCTCTTCCATAGCCTGAAGATTTTCTACCACCTCAAGTGGAGCGCCAGTTCTGATAGAAAAGTCAATCAATTCATCTTTGGTGGCCGGCCAAGGGGCGTCACTCAAATAGCTAGCAAGTTCTAATGTCCAGTACATCTGTCGTCCTCAATTAAATTTTTGCAAAAATAAATTTTTACTCGACTTGTACAAGGCCTTTCCATCCATTGCTTCAAATTAGCTAGTTTCTTGTTTTCCATTGAGTTTCAATTCCGCCATGCTTTAATGTATAATAGCGGGCTAGAGTAAATAAATAATCGCTCAGTCGATTGAGGTAACGTACAATTCGCTCATCTATTTCGCTAAGCTCTGATAATGCCACTACTCTTCGTTCGGCCCTACGGCAAATACATCTTGATACATGACAATGCGATGCTGTAATTTCTCCTCCCGGAAGAATGAAATTTTTAAGCTGGGGTAGTTCTTCGTCCATTCTGTCCATTTCTGCTTCCAGTTCTTCTATCTGCTCATCTTTCAATTTCGGCAACACCATTTTACTGTCGGGTGTTGAGGCAAGCTCACTACCAATCGTAAAAAGGGTATTCTGTATTTCCACTAAAAATGGATCAAGCTCGCGGTACTTTGCCGAATCTCTAATCACTCCAATGGATGAATTCAATTCGTCTACCGTTCCGTAAGCCTCTATCCTACTATGGGTTTTGCTTACCCTACTACCACCTATTAGCGAAGTTTCACCTTTATCTCCTCTTTTTGTATAAATCTTCATGCCTATAAAATTTAGATTTTGCCCTAAGCATACCACGCTAGGCCTATGCAAAGCAACAGATTAAAAAACAAAAAGAGTAAAATGAACAGAAAATTAGGATGCCCGCTGCCAATCGATATTTACCAGCCACTCACCATTCTGCATTCTGGATTTATCCCACTTCATCAATCGGATTTCCTGGGCAACATCTATCCGTGGGTAAGGACAAGATTTTTCGTGGATAAGAATAAAACTAGGTAGTACAGATTCTATTTGATTATCAGAAAGACCACCTGGTAGGTCAATAGTAAAATGATAGCTATTTGATTCCATAGTTGTAAGTTTTAATCCAATAATTGTAGCAAATTCAGACTGCCAACAATATGGTCAAAAATCATGCTCAAAGAAATATATCTACTTGCCTCTAAGTAGGATACATTTGTCTTTTTTCGTACCATTCAAATTTTAACATTTGATTTTCAGAACTCTAAGAATCTTAAATTATTAAAAGTTATTAACAGATTATTGAGACTGCTTTTTGGTTCGCATCTCCTTTCCTATTCCATTTTTGGAATCTTATCTCAATAGTAGAGCCCTGCTGGCAACAGCACCGCTTTTACACCTTACCCTCATATCCATTAAAAGCAAGTAAGCCTCTTACAGATTAAGTGTATAATCTTGTTCGGTTCTCAACCTTAACTCAACCAAAAAAGAAACCAGGCGCGTAAATTATTTCCTATTATTGTCGGCCTTATTTATAAATGTTAACCCTGTACAACTCTCAATAAAAATTAATATGTTGAAAAAGTTATTCGTTCTATCCATGCTCTGCATTTTTGGTCTTTCACATGCTCAATATGTAGGTGATTCTGAATTGTCAATAAATGTTGGAGCTCCCTATCGTGTAATTGATGCTCACTGGAAAGGCTACTACTTTGTAGATGGCCATATGGTGGCTTTAAAAAAGCAAAAAAAGGCTTTGATGATTCAAACCTATGATCTTAATAGGTTGACACAAAAGACCGTAAATGCTATGGCTCTTCCTAAAAATGCTGTTTACGAAAGCAATATTTTGTTTGGCAACAAACTCTATGTAATGTACTCAGTATATAATAGGAGTAATGAAAGTGAGCAACTGTATGCACGTGAGGTAAACACTGCAACCGGCAGATGGACGGGAGCGCCAAAACGATTAATAGCTACGCGAGGCAAAGTTACCGGAGCCAATATTCAAACCGCTATGGGCTTTAGCCGCAAGGTGGTAGATAAGTTTGACTTTTACCATTCTGCGGATAGTACTAAGCTGGTAGTGCAATACCGCAGAGCACCTGAGGTAAGGAATGACGCTAAAAGCTTCGATCTGATTGGCATGTACGTATTCGATACGGACTTCAATGAGATTTGGGGTGACGAAGTGAAAATGCCCTATACCGAAAAGAAAATGGATATTATGGACTTCAGTGTAAACTCTGAAGGCACGGCTTACATCCTAGCTAAGGTGTACAGCGATAATACCACCAAAAACAAAAAGTCGCGCGATAGCGAGGACCCTAATTACCATATCGAACTTATAGTAAAAGATGCAGATTCGCGCACCTTGGCAC
This sequence comes from Bacteroidia bacterium, assembly GCA_030427785.1. GTDB lineage: Bacteria > Bacteroidota > Bacteroidia > Flavobacteriales > Schleiferiaceae > Owenweeksia. Next base: position 6,186 of record JAUICR010000063.1, read on the forward strand.
AAAGTGAGATACACTTGGAAAACATGTTCATAAGAGGTGTATGGCTGTACGAAAGCCCTACTCACGAAATGATTTTAGCCGGTTTTTACAATAAGCAAGACAGAGCAAATGCCGATGGTGTGTTTTATGCCAAACTAGATGCGGATGGAGAATTAGATCAAATTGAAACCTTTGCTATTCCTGATGAAATTCTCAATCAGAATGAGCATAAAAAAACTGTAAAGAAAAACGACAAGCGAGCCGATAAAGGAGTGAACAATGCCTTTGCTAATCTGAGATTACGCAAAATTATTTTTGATGCAGATGGCTCGGTTACTATTGTAGGGGAACAATATTATGTAGTGGCCCATACACATACAGATGCTAACGGAAATACCTATACCTCCTACACATACTATTACAACGATTTGCTCGTAACAAGGATAAATCCTGAAGGAGAAATGGAGTGGATGCGCAAATTGGCTAAAAGCCAAACAGGAAGTTCTTCTGTGGGATCAATGGGCTTTAAGCACCATGCCGATAAGGATTATTACTATTTCTTTTATTTAGATCATGAAGAGAACAAAAATCTACCTGATGATGAAGCGCCCAGATTTTATAGAGATGGATCAGCCGGGCATTTAGTGGCCTATACCATAGAAAAGGAAACCGGCTTGGTAAATAAGGAATACTTAATAGAAATGCTGGATGTGAAAGGTGTAAGATTGTACCAATTTGCCCCTACCAAAATCATTCAGGTTTCGCCCACCGAATTTGTATTTGAAGCCTACAAAAAGAAAAAGGAAGATGTGCTGGTAAAGTTCACCTTTGAAGATAAATAATTTCAAAGAGCGACCCTCCGGGTCGCTCTTTTTTTGCCTACAGCGGCACCTCTACTGTGTGCAATTCTTTATTTTTCTATAGCTCCATAGCTTAATAGGCTATCAGTATGCTCTACTCAATTTTTGCCCTTACATTTGAAGTTCACAAAATGTATATCATGAGCAAAGCGCCAAAACCAGTAGGACTATATCCTTTAGCAAGAAGAGTTGGAGAAATATTATTTTTAAGTGGCGTGGGGCCACGCCTGGCCGGTAGCGATGCCAATGACTCTGGCGTTCCAGGCCTGGAACTTGATCATAACGGAAACTTCAAAGCCTTTGATTTTGAAGCACAGGTGCATTCGGTATTTGCCAATGTAAAAGCTATACTAGAAGAAAATGGTAGCAGCTGGGATAAGCTGGTAGATATCCAGGTTTTTCTTGTAGATATGAAGCGTGACTTCCAAGCATTCAATAGAATTTACGCGGAGTACTTTAAGGATATGGACCCAAAACCATGTCGTACTACCATTGCTATAAATGCATTGCCCACGCCTATTGCTATCGAATTAAAGTGCGTAGCAACCGTTTGATACTATCACTCCGCAAATCCCATTAGTATTTTGAGCCTAACCATAGCCCGTACTCAGGAAATATCTAATTTATACGATGCCGTTCTCACTCGTGAGAATCTCTTACTGCTGGCGCCATCGGGCATGGGAAAAACCAACCTTTGCAAAGAGCTTATTGAAAAATTAGAAGGCCGAAGAATCTGTTATTACTTTTCGGCCCGAGGCTATGTATCCTTGGCCGATTTTGTTCAAAATTTCATTCAGGTGCTTAGAGAAAACTCGGTTCGATTTCCCAACGTAGATTACAACCTTAGGCGCTTTTTTCAGGAAAACATCAACCCTGATTTCAGCACCTCTGCCAGTACCCATCAGTACTTAGCTGATTTAACCACCTGCCTTGAACAAATGGCAAAAGATTTTTTGGTGGTAGTAGAAGATATAGACGAATGGGAAGGAGAAGAGGATTTGGCTTCGCTTATTGCGGTTTTGAGTCAATCTAAAAATTCGCAGATTTTACTAAGCTCAGGAAAAGATATTGCACTCAATATTGCTTTGCAACCACACAGGATTAGCCCCTTAAATCCGTCACACATCAGGCCTTTTTTAGAAAATGAGGATACAGCTGTTCAGCTTTTGCTATTTACCAAAGGCCACACTGGGTTTACTTTAGAGATGCTCAATAAAAAAGTAGCTCTTCAGCATTCTCTTGCAGCAGCCACCAAAGAGTTTATGAATCAGGTGCACGGTGCCTTTTCTACTTTCCAAAAACGATTTACATCACTCCAATGGCGCCTGCTCAAAGCCATAGCGGATGAAGATATAGTGGCTCAACCTCACTCTTTTGATTTCTTGATGAAACATAGATTAGGGGCCGCCAGCAGTGTAGAGCGAGCCTTGAAAAACCTGAGCGAAACTGATCTCATTTATAAAAATGAAGCCGGCTGGCAAATCAGAAATGTGATTTTCCAGCGCTGGCTACAATGGTTGTACGCGGCCTAAGACCCTCCTTCTACAAATCTTACACTTACCATACGATACACTTAATAGGTAAGTCTGTAAGCACTTACCTTATTGCTAAAAAACCTTGGCACATGCAGCATATTTGTGTTCTTATCAAAGGCAATATCCGCAGTTTGAATTTCGTCCACCTTAGAGTTGAGCAATTGGGTAGCTACTCCATCTTTTATCAGCCAAATTTCTCCTATCCATCTGCTCACTATAAAAGTGCTCTCGTTTAGCACTACTAAACCATCGCCACCAGTTATATCAGCATTTATTATTTCGGCTCCGTTGGCCGTAAATTTTACCAGGCCGCTAGCATCAAGACCATACAGTACTCCATTGTAATAGTCCAACCCATTAAGCTCCTCATGCCCTTCACTATTTAGGCCTATTCTTTCGCCATCAAAGTGATACAGCTTGCCGGTTTTCATATCCGAAAAATAGAGCCTGTTTTGCCCAAGGGCAATATCATTAAGAAACAAGGCTCCTGGCACACTAAAGCCCTTTGTAACCTTACCCGATTTAAGGTCTACCTGAAGTAGTTCGTCCACGTTGGTTACATACAACTTGTCTTCCAATATCCCCATCCCCTTGGGAGCATCTATTCCTTTAGCCCATTCGAGCTCTACCACTTGTCCATCCACATTTATTTTTGAAATAAAGCCTGTTCCATCCTTATCAGTTGGCATACCCGATATACAGCTTACGTACAGTGTACCGTCTGTTTTATCTATCAATACCGACTCATTAGTAGTAAGTACAGTATCGGTTTCCCAAATCAATTCTAAAGATGGCTCTTGCGCTACTACAGTCTCTGCAGCGGTGGTATCAACATTATCAGCAGCAGTGGTTTCTTCTTGAGGAGGATTGGCACAAGAAGCTGCTAAAAACAAAAAGGACAAATAAAATGGAGTTGATTTCATAATGAATTTGATGTTTTAATAATTATACAATTTATGATGTTACAAGTGCTGTTCTTTCAGTCGCTTCATATTGTAATTCCATTCAGGAGATTTTATGGCTCGTATTAAATAGAAATCTATACTATCTCGTAGCTTACTACCTTTCTGATAGGAAAAACTATAATAATCAGATTTTAAATCAAAGGGAAGGAGTGATAATTCATCTGAATCCAATTGAACTAGATGATACTGCAGCAATGGACGATCATACACAAACACGTCTAACTCTCCATCTTCTACTTTTTGCAGACCTTCGGGAACGTTGGACACATCAATTGTTTTTACACCAAACAATTTAAGGTAATCATGACTTCCTGTTTGGCTTAAGGTTCCCACCCTAAATTTTGACAAGTCGCCCGTAGTTTTAAGGTTGCTATCCATGCGCTCTACCGTAAGAGCCGAAGAAATACTGGCCGTAAGAGCCGAAATCAGCACAATTGCTACAAACATCCACAGCACCGCCACTGCACGCCCACCCCTGGTTACCGGAGCTTTGTCTCCATAGCCTACCGTAGTCATAGTAACAGCGCTCCACCAAAAACCATCTACCAGGCCTTGCGCGCCTTTATTAAAATGCTTTGAATTTTTCTTTCGCTCAAGCACCCATATAAAGGAACCAAAAATCAGAATCACCACCCCTAGGCTTGCCACCACCGAAACAAATTCCCAACTAAAGAGAAAATCTAATATGGTAAGCCAGCCGCTTCTTTTCTTGTGTACCATAGCTATGCCCGATACTAGAAACGGCATTGAAAAATCCAAATATTTTAATCTCGATTCTGAAACAGAAATCGGATTAATAGACATATCCACATCACCGTTTCGCACGGCATCAAGCAACTGGCTATTGTTAGCATAGGTTTTATACTCATAGTCTGCTCTCATTTCGCGGGCTATCAGTTTCCAAAAATCGATACTAATCCCTGTGGGGCTGCTACTATCTGGTATATTCACAAAAGGAGCAGAAGGTGCAATTCCAATCACAATTACAGAATCTTTTGTGCCACCAGCCCTGGCCAGTTGGAAAAAAAATAACAAGAAAAGTACTGCGCTAATTCGCATCATTGTATTAAGCTGATTGGTAAGATTTGGCAAAGTAATTCAAAATGCTAAAACTACAGAAACAATGCATGCTTGATAAACGCCTTATTCGTTTCTCACACTACAAATGCCCGCTGGTACACAAAGTTGCAAGCTACTGTTCAAAAGGCCCTAAATATGTACCTTCGCAGCTCCAAAAAATGGAGCACGAATATGGCGCGCAAATTCCCCGAGCATAAGCAATTAAACCTCCCGCACATTGGCGAGGAAATTTTACAATACTGGAAAGAGAATAAGATCTTTGAACAGAGCATCTCTTCCCGTGAAGGCAAACCAGCTTTTACCTTTTACGAAGGTCCCCCTTCGGCCAATGGTATGCCGGGTATTCACCATGTAATGGGGCGTGCTATCAAAGATATTTTTTGTCGTTTCAAAACCTTGCAAGGCTACCAAGTAGAGCGCAAAGCTGGTTGGGACACCCACGGCTTACCCGTAGAGCTTGGGGTAGAAAAAGAACTAGGAATAACCAAAGAAGATATTGGCAAAAGCATAAGTGTAGAGGAATACAATGCAGCTTGTAAAAAAGCGGTAATGCGCTACACAGACGTGTGGAATGACCTTACCGAGAAAATGGGCTATTGGGTAGATATGGACGACCCATATGTAACCTACAAACCAAAGTACATGGAAACTGTATGGTGGTTGCTCAAGCAGCTTTGGGATAAGGAATTAATTTATAAAGGTTATACCATACAGCCTTACTCGCCTAAAGCGGGTACAGGACTTAGCTCCCATGAGGTAAACATGCCGGGCAGTTACCGCGATGTAACAGACACCACCATCGTTGCTCAATTTCCGGCCATGCAAAATGAGGCTTTCAAGAAAGTATTTGGCAATGTTGTAAGCGAAGGTGATGCTGTGTACTTTTTGGCCTGGACCACAACCCCTTGGACATTACCAAGCAATACGGCTTTGACCGTTGGAAAGAAGATTCGTTACACTTTGGTGGAAACCATCAATGCTTATACGCATCAAGTGCAAAAAGTATTGCTGGCCGAGAACTTAGTAAAAAAGCATTTTAAAGCTGAAACCGAAAATGCTGCTTTTGAAGATTATAAAAATGATGCTAAAAACATACCATGGAAACAGGTATGGACAGGAACCGGAGCCGATCTTTTAGGACTTCGCTATGAGCAATTACTACCATATGCACAGCCATATGAAAATGCTGAAAATGCCTTTCAAATCATTCCTGGTGATTTTGTAACCACCGAAGACGGAACAGGTATCGTACACACCGCTCCTACTTTTGGAGCCGATGATGCCAAGGTAGCCAAAGATGCTGGCGTACCACCAATGCTTGTTCTTGATGACTATGACAATCCTGTTCCATTAGTTGACCTGCAAGGACGCTTTAACAAGCACATGGGCGAACACGCAGGCAAGTATGTGAAAAACGAGTACTATGCCGATGGCGAAGCTCCAGACAAATCGGTAGACGTAGAAATAGCCATTAAGCTAAAAGAGGAAAACAAGGCCTTCAAAGTAGAAAAGTATGTGCACAGCTACCCACACTGCTGGCGTACCGATAAGCCAGTATTGTATTACCCACTTGATAGCTGGTTTATAAAAGTAAGTGAGCACAAAGAGCGCTTGGTGGCATTAAACAAAACCATCAACTGGAAGCCCAAAGCTACTGGCGAAGGGCGATTTGGAAACTGGCTGGAAAATGCCAACGATTGGAACCTAAGCCGCTCGCGCTATTGGGGTATCCCATTACCAATATGGAGTACCGAAGATGGCACAGAGCGCCAAATATTTGGTTCGGTAGCAGAGCTAAAAGCCGCTTGCGATGTTGCTTTGGAGGCAGGCTTGATGAACGAGCATCCATTTCAAAATTTCGAAGCTGGTAACCTCAGCGATGCCAACTACGATCAAATTGACTTGCACAGAAACATTGTTGACGAAATTGTATTGCAATCGCCTAGTGGCAAACCGATGCACCGCGAAAGCGACTTGATAGATGTTTGGTTTGACTCGGGTGCAATGCCTTATGCCCAGTGGCACTATCCGTTTGAAAATACAGATAAGTTTGATTTTGCCCCCTCCGCCCCCAATGGGGGAACTGGGCAAAGTCCTAGATGGCAAACCGCCAATCCAGCTATTTACGAGACTTTAAAGGAAAGGTCAAAGGAACTTCGAAAAAACGAAACCGAAACCGAGAAAATTCTTTGGGCAGAGCTTCAAAACAAAAAACTTGGGGATTTCAAATTCAGAAGACAGCACATCATTGACCAATACATTGTTGACTTTGTTTGTATTTCCAAAAAACTTGTCATTGAACTTGACGGTGAATATCACCTGCCTGCTGATCAGAAAGAAGCGGACAAACTGCGTTCCGAAAAGCTTAGTGATTTGGGATTCTCAGTACTTCGCTTTACAAACGATGAAGTTTTAAAAGATTTAAATAAGGTAACAGCAACCATTTTTCAAACACTTCAAAAAGCCCCCTTAGGGGGTTTGGGGGCTTCTGTTTTCCCAGCTGATTTTATTGCCGAAGGTGTAGATCAAACCCGCGGATGGTTTTACACCCTGCACACCATTGCCGGATTGGTATTCGACTCAGTAGCTTACAAAAATGTTGTGAGCAACGGATTGGTGTTGGATAAGAACGGACAGAAAATGTCGAAACGATTGGGCAATGCTGTGGACCCTTTTGAGACCATAAACAAATACGGTGTAGATGCCGTGCGTTGGTATATGATTTCAAACGCACAGCCTTGGGATAATTTGAAATTTGACCTGGATGGAATTACCGAGGTGCAGCGCAAATTTTTTGGCACTTTGTACAATACTTATGGGTTCTTTTCGCTGTATGCAAATATTGATGGCTTTGAATGGAAACCTAATGCGCTTAGCGCTGTAAGCGATAGACCTGAGCTTGACAGATGGATCCTTTCGCGCTTGCAAGTGATGCGCAGGCAAGTAGAAAACAGTTTTGCAGAATACGAGCCTACACGCGCTGCCAGAACTATTCAGGAGTTTGTAGATGAAGAATTGAGCAACTGGTATGTTCGCCTTTGCCGAAGACGTTTTTGGAAAGGCGAAATGAGCCTTGATAAGCAAATGGCTTACGAAACGCTGTACCAATGCCTTACTGATATTGCCCAATTGATGAGCCCGGTGGCACCATTTTTTGCTGATTGGTTGTACCAAAATTTGACTAAGCATTTACCCGAAAGTGATAAACTAGCCTCGGTGCATCTTACCGAGTTATCGCCTGTAAACGAAGAGTGGATAGATGAGCGTTTGAACGATCGCATGAAAATGGCGCAGCAGTTGAGCTCTATGGTATTGTCATTACGCAAGCGTGAATTTTTAAAAGTTCGTCAACCATTACAAAAAATGATGGTACCCGCTTTGAAACCTGAAACGGTAGAGCTTATAGAAAGTATAAAAGACATCGTTTTGGCCGAGGTAAACGTAAAAGAGCTGGAAGTGCTGGAAGACGTGTCGGGGATACTGGTGAAGAAGCTAAAAGCCGACTTTAAAAAACTAGGCCCACGTTTTGGTAAAATGATGAAACAATTGGCAGGAGCTATAGCCCAAATGGATCAGGCAGCCATAGGCCAACTAGAGACAGATGGCAGCTATACCCTAGTGGTAGAAGGACAGGATACGGTAATCACACTGGAAGATGTTGAAGTAATTACCGAAGATATACCCGGATGGCTTGTAATAAGCGAGGGCGGGGTAACAGTAGCTTTGGATATTAATCTGAGCCAAGAATTGAAAGATGAAGGGATAGCTAGAGAGCTAATAAATAGAATACAAAACTTGCGCAAAGAAAGCGGCCTGGAAGTGACAGACCGCATACGCCTTAAAGTGCAAAAAACAGATGGGTTAAACCAAGCAATAAATACGAATAAACAATATATATCGGATGAAACTTTGGCCGATACTTTAGAATTAACAGAAGAATTAAGCGAAGGATTAGAGGTGACTTTTGATGATTTGGAGACAAAAATTCAGCTCGAAAAAGTTTAGCCACAACAAGTTAGACTAAATATGGATTAGCCATTAGTCGAAGTCTATATGAGTCGTATGGATTTTTTCGTTTAGTTTGCGGAAGTGTTTTAAAGGGGCTTTTAGTCAGGCCTCAGATTTTACTCCAATTTAAATTTGAAAACCATGTCAGAACAAAAAACTAAAGAGAGATACTCAGACGAGGAATTGAACGAATTCAAAGTCTTGATACTAGAAAAGAAAGAACAAGCCGAAAAGGACCTGGAATTGCTAAAAGAAACTTTTGCCAACGATAAGAGCAACGGTACAGATGATACATCGCCAACTTTCAAAGCTTTTGAAGAAGGAAGTGATACCATGAGCAAAGAAGCGAACAGCCAATTGGCATCGCGTCAGGAAAAGTTTATCCGCGACTTGAAAAATGCTTTGGTACGTATAGAAAACAAGACCTATGGAATTTGCCGCGAAACGGGTAAACTGATAGGTAAAGAACGCTTGAAACTTGTGCCACATGCTACCCTTAGCATCGAAGCCAAAAACCGCCAATAAGCCATCTTGAAAAAAGCCGCCCTCATTGTTTTCCTGGTATTACTGGTAGATCAGGTTCTTAAGATTTGGATAAAAACCAACATGATGTTGGGTCAAGAATTCAGAATGGCCGATTGGGCTATTATCCACTTTACTGAGAACCCCGGAATGGCCTTTGGTATAGAGCTGGGCGGCAGCTATGGCAAACTCATCCTTACCTTATTCCGTATAGTGGTAGTAGGAGGTATAATTTATTGGCTTCGCAATTTGATACGAGATAAAGTGCCTACCGTGGGCATAGTAGCTGTATCTCTTATACTAGCGGGAGCCATTGGCAATATCATTGACTCTGTTTTTTACGGTGTCATTTTTAACGAAAGCGCTGGCCAAATAGCCAGTTTTATGCCAGCCGAAGGCGGCTATGCCGGGTGGTTTCATGGTCGCGTGGTAGATATGTTCTACTTCCCCCTGTTCAAAGGCTTCTTACCCGAATGGATTCCATTTTGGGGTGGCGATTATTTTATCTTCTTCCGCCCTATTTTTAATGTTGCTGACACTTCCATCTCCGTTGGTGTTGGTTTACTCCTTCTTTTTCAGAAAAAGGTTTTTCCTAAATAAAACCTCACCGCTCCTATTTTACGGCTATTGTGGGTACACCAACTAGGCTTGTGTAGCCATTGTCTGAGTTATGAGCTTTATAAGACATTTGTATTTCAAAAACTATTGTACTATTGAGGAATTAGCCAATACCTAGCTGGGACAATCCATAGCCCAAATAGCATCAATACAAAAAAAGAGAAATTGAAATTTACAGGTCAAAACAGTGAGTATATAGAGATCGTTGACATTGATAGCTCAAATGCTAATCTACTGAATGAGGCTAA
>JAUICR010000064.1 GCA_030427785.1 Bacteroidia bacterium
CAGGAGGTTATAATTCAGGAAGCACTATCCGCCTTGATAGCAAAAGCAACATTTATTTATCGGGTGTACTTGAAGGATGGCTTGATTGTAAGCCTGGGCCCGGAACTCATCCGATAAACACAAACGGCCAAAAAGATTTTTTCCTCAGCCGCTTTACTCCATCTGGAAACATTGTATGGGCCCAGGCAAATGGGAGTAGCGAGCTGGATGCTTTGGTTGACTTCCAGATTTCGGGAAAAGACGGCATCTATGGATTGGGTTACTTTAATGACACCATGAACTTCAGGCTAAGCCAAACATCCAAAGTATATGTCCCTAGCGGAGTGGCTGATTTTTTTATTCAAAAAATTGCACAATGCGACAGCAATAAATACGGAACTATAAGCCCTGTAGCGTGTAATTGGTACAAATCACCAAGTGGAGAGTATACCTGGACCACCTCCGGCACCTACAAAGACACCGTTTTTTCCAACTTAGGTTGTGATAGCATCATTACCGTTCACTTAACGGTAAAGCCTGTTGATACGTCTGTATCGGTTCTCAGCTCCTCACTCACTTCAAATGCTGTAAACGCTCAGTATCAATGGATAGACTGCAAAACCGGAAACCCAATACCAGGTGAAACCAACCAAAAACTAAATGTAGTTACCAAAGGCCAATATGCTGTGGCAGTAACAAAAAATGGCTGTACTGATACATCAAGGTGCTATGATACTTCGCCAATTTCTTTAGTTCAATATGAAGCGCAAATTTTCACCAAAATATATCCAAATCCTGTACAAAGTGAATTAATCATAAAACCTGAGTACACTGTAGATATTAAGAGTATTCGAATTAGAAATATGCAAGGCCGTACCTTGTTAGAAGCTAAAGGGAATTTAAGTAACAAGGTAATAATAGATGTAACACATTTGGCAGCTGGCGTTTATCTCGTTGATGTGTTTACTACAAAAACCACTTTTACAACCAAAGTGTTGAAAATTGAATAGACGCTATGAAAAAAATGATATACAAAGCACCTTCCCTCTCCATTTGGAGAGGGAAAGCAAGACGCAGTCTTGAAGGGTGAGGTAGCATTCCAACCTAAAAATTGACTATGCCAAAATCTCACATGCACCATAAAGCTGAAGGCGACACATTCGAGTTTGCGCGGATGCTTCGAAAGGAATCCACAGAAGCAGAAGATATACTGTGGCAAAAGGTTCGAGGGCGAAGGCTTGGGGCAAAATTCAGAAGACAACATCCAATAGATAAGTATATTGTTGATTTTTATTCGTTCGAAAAAAAGCTTGTGATAGAATTAGATGGAGGAATTCATCTCAACCCAGAGGTAAAACAAAATGATGAACAGCGACAAAGATTGATCGAATCATTGGGATATCGCTTTTTGCAATTCAGCAATGAGGAAGTAATGAATAATATTGATAAGGTTTTAGATAAGATAAGAAAGGAGATAAAAAATAATTGAAGCGTATGCATCGCAACTTCGCCCACCATTACCACGCCTCGGCTCCCCTCTCCATGTGGAGAGGGGCTGGGGGTGAGGTAGCGCAACACCTGAACAGCGCCAAATAATACAACCATGAAAAGACACGATTTCCAAAATACCCACTACCAATCCACTTCTGTAAAAGAAGTAGCAAAAACCAAAACCTGGCTTACGCCCGAAGATATAGAAGTGCCTAATGAATTTTCGAAAGAGGATTTTGAAAAATTAACACACAGCAATTTTGTTGCGGGTATTGCTCCAAACCTACGTGGGCCCTATTCTAGCATGTATGTTATTCGCCCCTGGACCATTCGTCAGTACGCAGGTTTTTCCACGGCCGAAGAGAGCAATGCCTTTTACAGAAGAAATCTGGAGGCCGGCCAAAAAGGCCTTTCGGTAGCTTTTGACTTAGCCACCCATCGCGGTTACGATTCTGATCATGAGCGTGTGCAAGGCGATGTAGGAAAGGCTGGAGTTGCTATTGATACGGTAGAGGATATGAAAATCCTTTTAGATCAAATCCCATTGGATAAAATGTCCGTATCGATGACCATGAATGGTGCTGTGTTGCCCATTATGGCTTTTTACATTGTGGCAGCCGAAGAGCAAGGAGTTAAACCCGAGCTACTTTCTGGCACTATCCAAAATGATATTTTGAAAGAGTTTATGGTGCGTAATACCTATATCTACCCGCCATTGCCTTCCATGAAAATTGTGGCAGATATTTTTGAGTACACCAAAAACAACATGCCCAAGTTCAATAGCATTTCTATTTCTGGCTATCACATGCATGAGGCTGGGGCTACTGCCGATATTGAGCTAGCTTACACTTTGGCCGATGGCATGGAGTACATCCGTACGGGAATAAAAGCCGGATTGAAAGTGGATGACTTTGCGCCTCGCCTATCTTTCTTTTGGGGTATTGGCATGAATCATTTTATGGAAATTGCCAAGATGCGAGCCGCCCGTATGTTGTGGGCCAAAATTGTGAAAAGCTTTGGTAGCACCAATCCAAAATCATTGGCATTGCGTACCCATAGCCAAACCTCAGGCTACAGCCTTACCGAGCAAGATCCTTTTAATAATGTAGCGCGCACCACCATAGAAGCTATGGCTGCGGTATTTGGTGGAACCCAATCTCTACATACCAATTCCTTAGATGAAGCCATCGCTTTGCCTACCGATTTCTCGGCTCGGATAGCCCGAAATACCCAACTGATTATTCAGGAAGAATTGGGGGTAACCAAAACGGTAGACCCATGGGGTGGAAGCTATTATGTAGAATACCTTACGGCTCAATTGGCAGAAAAAGCATGGAAGCTGATAGAAGAAGTAGAAGAATTAGGCGGTATGGCCAAAGCCATAGAAACCGGTTTACCTAAGATGCGCATAGAAGAAGCTGCTGCCAAAAAGCAAGCCCGAGTAGATGCTGGAAAAGAATTGGTGATTGGTGTAAACTCCTATCTGAATGAGAAAGATGAAGCTTTAGATATTCTGGAAGTGGACAATACCTTAGTACGCCAAAAGCAAATTTCTCGATTAGAACTCTTAAAGACATCTCGCGATAATGCCTTGGTAGAGGATAATTTAAAAGCAATTGCGGCCTGCGCCAAAAGTGGGGAAGGTAACCTCTTAGCATTGGCTGTAGAAGCAGCTCGCAATCGTGCCACCTTGGGCGAAATAAGCTTGGCTATGGAAGAAGCCTTTGGTCGCTATCAAGCTACCATCCGTTCTATATCAGGTGTATATTCTAAAGAAATGAAGAAAGACGAAAAATTTGAAAAGGCCCAGAGCCTGGCGGATAAGTTTGAAGAAGTGGAAGGAAGAAGACCGCGCATTATGATTGCCAAAATGGGGCAAGATGGACATGACCGTGGCGCCAAGGTAGTAGCTACTTCTTTTGCCGATTTAGGTTTTGATGTAGACATTGGGCCATTGTTTCAAACTCCAGCTGAAGCAGCCAAACAAGCCATCGAAAATGATGTTCATCTATTAGGTGTCTCTTCATTGGCTGCGGGTCACAAGACTCTAGTTCCTCAAGTAATTGAAGAACTTAAGAAACAAGGACGAGAAGACATCTTAGTTATAGCAGGAGGTGTTATTCCACAACAGGATTATCAGTATTTATTTGATGCAGGCGTAGTGGGCGTATTTGGCCCTGGAACGGTGATAGCGGAAGCAGCAGCTAAGATTCTGGAAGTGATGATTGAAAGCAGAGCATAAATTTATACATTAGTAAAAATGCTTTTTCAATGAATCACTCCATTATTAAATTGGCTCTTATCCATAAAATATTGGATACTAATGACCCTGTATTGCTAAAGCAAATTGCTGATCTTCTTTCCGATAAATCTATTGTAAGTGAATCTCAAATGGCCTACAAAACAAAACCTCAAGACCCCTTGCGCATAGAAGACCTGAGCCCAGAATTTCAAGAATCCATAAGAAGAGGCTTGGCCGATGTGGAAGCTGGAAGGGTTCATGATCATGAGGATGAAGAAAAATACTGGAAGCAGTGGTTCAAAGAAAATTAGTTTGGACCGATAAAGCCCGAGCTGATAGGCGCAGCATATTTACCTATTGGACAAAGAGGAACAAATCGAACAGCTACAGTCAAAAACTATCAAAACAATTTCTTAGAGCAGGTGAAGATCTCATTGAAAATCCACATCTCGGAATCAAAACAGACTTAGAGGATTTTCGTTATGTAATTATTGAGAATAAATACCTATTTATTTACCGAGTAACACCAAAAGTTATAGAGGTAATCTCCATTTGGGATGGCCGTAGGAATCCAGAAGATTTTCAGAAAATTATTCGGATAAAATAGTTAATCAATATCCCCGTTAGCGCAGATTATTAATCCGTGCTACTCACCTACCCTCCCGTGACAACAAAACACTGGGTCATTGGTTTTTGTCCTTTAATTTCTATGGAGATAAGGTAAATTCCAGGGGTGTAAGTACTCACATCAAAAAGGGTAGTTTCAGCACTTATTTTAGGAATAGATTTTTTAAGTAGCGTTTGCCCAAGCTTGTTGGTGATATGTACATTGGCTTCTCTACCTATATAGTCTTTTAAGTCAAGTTGTAGCTCATCACTTGTAGGATTTGGGAAAATAGCAAAGCAGTTTGGGTTTAACTCTTCAATAGCCGCCTTCTCCTCTTGGCGTTTTTTAAATTCTGCTTGAATTTCTTCTTCTGTCTTTTCAGATGGTATCACCGTACCCCTAATTTTAAGTACTGAAATATTAGGGCTCGTATTAGCCGAAATGGTTGCCTGTTTCATCTGTGCGCCTACCCTGCCTGATGAATTGAATACAATTTCCACCTCGCTGCTCTCTCCCGGCATTATGGGCACCTTTGGGTAAAATGGAACAGTGCACCCGCAACTACCCTGTGCATTGGTTATTATCAGCGGCTTATCTCCAATATTGGTAAACTTAAAAACGTGCTTTACCAATTCTCCTTCCTGTATTTCGCCAAAATCAAAACTGGTCGATTCAAATTGAATAGTAGTTGTATTCATCGGTTCATTAGCTTCTTCGTCAATCTCCTGCGCTGAACAAGGTTTGATAACTAACAACATCAAAAAAGTGGTGGTAAAAAGAAATGCTTTCATGATTGTATTGTTTTTTAATATTGGGGTTTTATCTGTTTAGTTGGCCTCTTCTATAAAAACTTTCTGTATTTACTAAGATAACTGAAATACAAAAAGACCATAATCGTAAGTGTTATTCTTTTATCACAACACAATCGTCCTATCCATCAAAACCTTATCAAAAGCAATCAATTTACTATGAATGGTTTTGCCTTCGTATGGCATGGCATCAAATGTATAAGTCACCTCCTGCCGGCCAGCGGGCGCGGTTTGGTTGTAAATTTCTTGCAACACAATTCCATTTTCGTCAAAAATTGCAATGTGAATGTGTACTTCCCTCGGGAACTTAAATTCAAACTTTCCGCGCAATTCTGATTTATAAACAGGCGCGTTCACATCACGCTTTAATGCGCTATATTGTTGATCTGTAATAGTTGGTTGATTGGTGATGCTCGCGGTTAAATTAATCAGTTCGCGATCACTATCACTGCCAAGTCCCACAATGTTGTCCAACTCATCACCATCCGAAACCACCCACATAGCCTGCTGCCCTTCGTAATTCTGGATATTCTTTTCATCCAAATACTCTGCTAGCTTCTTCAATTCGGCCTCAGCATAACCAGTCAAGACAAAAGCATCTTCTGGGGCTGGTGCTCCATTAAAATGCTGAATGCACATGCCGCTTAGGGTTACCTCAAGATATTCCTTTGGCTTAAGAACAATCATTTCTTCTTGGGTGGTAATAATATCTTGTACTGTGCTGTCTTCACTTCTAAAGTGGTATCCGGCCGGAATGGCAATCAAAATTTCCTTGTTTTTAAGATTTTGAATTGTAGCCGAAAGTGGCTTTAGGTAGTGAGTACTTCCAGATGAGCCCCTAAATGTGGCAGAAATTTGCTGCTGCTGCAAGGCCTCTAGCAGCTGAATAGTCGTAGTTTGCTGTGGTAAAGTTGCCGCAATTAAAATGCTGGTCAAAATAAGAGTGATAAAATGCATAAAATGATTTATAGGTTAAGTACACTTATTTCATTGCCGGAAGTTTTGGTTATTAATTACTAACGATTCCTTTTAATCATTTAGTACCGCTCTAGCTCACCGAACATTATATTTAACTTACCGAAAATTTGTTTTTTTGTTTTTATCGATACAAATCTCTCAAGTTCAATTGAGATGCTGTGGCACTAATTAAGCGTCCATTTAAGAATTTAGAGAGAAAGAAGGTTGTTGTATATTTGTACCATATAGGTACACCAAAAATAAAACAAGAATGTTAGTCATAAGCAGTAAAGAATTTAGGGATCATCAAAGGGAATACTTTGACAGAGTGGACAATGGAGAGCATATCATAGTGCAAAGGGGCAAAGACAAATCGTATGCTTTAACCCCAATTAGCGCGGATGACATCTACTTTAACGCAGAGATGGTAGCGAAGCTTAAGCGGAGTATTTTGGAAGTTCAAAAAGGAAATATTACCCAGGTTTCTACCGCTAAAGAAATAAGCGATTTATTGGGATTATGAGTTATCTCCTAATATTTTCGGCTACAGCTTTGGCCGATATTAAGAAACACAAAAAATCGGGAGATAAACCCACACTCAAAAAAATAGAAAAGCTCTTAAATGAGTTGATGAAACACCCCGCAAGAGGGACTGGACAACCTGAAGTGCTAAAGCATGAACTGTCAGGTTTATATTCCCGAAGGATAAATAAGCAGCACCGCTTAGTTTACTCCATTAATGAAGAAATAGTAACCGTCCACGTTTTAGGGGCTTGGTCGCATTATGGAGATAAATAATGTTTACATATATTCTGTTTATCGGAGCTGCAATAAGTTTTTTAAGTGTCCTAGTATTTGGAATCTTGAGAACAATTCTTCTACAAAAATTACTTGTTGAAAGTAAAAAAGGTACTAAGGCTGAAAGGATAATGCTAATCCTTTTTCCATTTATTTTTATTTGGCCAATTGACATTCCATTTAATCAAAGAAAATACAAGCAGGGCAGGTTGTATGCAGTAATAATCACAATTTCAACAATAGTTTTCTACTTGTTAGCATACTTGTTTCTTAATTATTGAGCTAATTGTACTTAGACATATATCCGTTGACATTAATTTTTGTAGCATTCTATTCACCAAATCAGCCTATCCATAATTTCTAATAAACGAATCCTTAGTTTCTTTCTCTTCGCTTCATCTAAAACCTCTACCCTAGTCCACAAGCATTTTTATAGATTTGTCAGTCATCGCATTGGCTTTCCATTGTTTTATGGTAATTACAAGCGATTAACAAAAACAAATGGCATGAAGCGCTATACTCTACTTCTACTTCTTTGTACACAAATTTTATCAGCTCAAGGCTTGTTTATGGATTTGCTGGATCAATGTTATGATCAGTCCAAAGACATAAAGAAGAAATTTCCCGAACCTCTTTCCTTTATCTACTATCAAACAATGGGTAAGGATGAAAATCATTTTAGATACGATAAAGACTACGAGTTAATTTCATGCTCAAGCAACGGCTGGGAAATGCACTTTGGAAAAAAAGAAAGCTTTACATATGCCAATTATTCTACCTCTTACCAAAACTCAAGCATGCCCAACTATTGCGCGGTAGATAAGTTTATAATTGGCTATCGCAATTCAATTGGCTACGAGACCGATACCAGTAACGCGGTAGATAGCCTGGAGATAGATAAAACTTTGTGGATAGACTCCGAACCAAATGTTCACCAAATTATTTACCCCGTAACGGTATATAAAGACCGTGAGGAAGTTGGAGTAATTGAAGAAAATGGAATCACCGTTTTAGACCCAAAAGCGTTTAAAAAAGGTAAAGTCGCGCACATATTGCGCGAGATGCAAAGAATTCACTTAGCATATAATAATATTCCACTCAGGCTTTAATCCGCCCTCGTATTACAAAAGACCTTCTTAGCTTTGACATTTCTAAATACTCAGTACTAAATACTTTATACTAAGACAAAAATGTTCGGAGATATGATGGGCAAACTGCAAGAAGCCCAACAAAAAGCAGAAGAAACCAAACAGCGATTAAACACCGTTTCGCTTGAGGAGCAATCAGCAGGTGGCATGGTAAAAGTTCGAATCACGGGAAACCGTGAAATCAAAGACATTAAGATTGACCCTAGTCTATTGCACGATTCTGAAGAGCTAGCCGATCACTTGATTATTGCGCTTAACAAGGCAATTAGCAAAGCTAGCGAAATGAATGAACGCGAAATGCAAGAAGCAGCCAAAGGTGCTTTAAACATTCCGGGCATGGATAAATTATTTGGGAAGTAATTGCATCTTTATTCGCTCAAACCATTTTGATGCAAAACATCAACCCCAATTTTAAGAAGCATAAGACTGCAAAAGACCCCAGCGCTGAGGAGCTTTTAAAGCCATTAAAGACTGGAAACCGTGCGGCTTTAAGCAAGAGTTTAACAATGGTGGAAAGCAAGAAGGAAGAGCATCGCCTGATTGCCGAAAAGCTTATACATCTTGCATTACCGTTTTCGGGAAACTCGGTAAGAGTGGGAATAACAGGGGTTCCGGGAGTAGGTAAAAGTACTTTTATCGAAGCCTTTGGCAATTACCTTACTGAGCAAGGTAAAAAAGTTGCGGTACTGGCTATAGATCCCAGTAGCAACAAAAATCGTGGAAGCATCTTAGGTGATAAAACTCGTATGTATGAGCTTTCGCAAAACGAAAATGCCTTTATTCGCCCTAGTCCTTCGGCAGGTTCATTAGGCGGTGTTGCCCGAAAAACCAGAGAATCTATAATCCTTTGCGAGGCTGCGGGCTTTGATATTATTCTTATTGAAACCGTAGGTGTAGGGCAATCAGAAACTGCCGTAAAAAGCATGGTAGATTTTTTTATGCTGCTTATGCTGGCAGGAGCTGGTGATGAATTGCAAGGCATAAAAAGAGGCATTATGGAAATGGCTGACTTGCTGGTAGTAAACAAAGCCGATGGCGATAATGCTCATAAAGCTAAGCGCGCAGCGGCCGAATACAAAAGAGCACTGCACTTGTTTCCGCCTAACAGCAACGCTTGGACACCCCGTGTGCAAACTTGCTCAGCTACAGAAAAAACAGGAATAGAGGAATCTTGGAAAGTTATCTCTGAATTTGAAAATCAACAAAAAACCAAGGGTTACTTTGAAGAAACCCGAAAACAACAAGCCATTGACTGGTTTGAAGAATCTATTGGAGAACTGTTGTTAAGTCAATTTCGAAAAGATAAAAAAGCCCAAATCAATTTTCAATCTCTCCGAACCCAAGTACAGGAAGGAAAAAAAGAAGCCTATTCTGCTGCGCAAGAAGCTGTGAGATTTTTGTTTGAATAGAAAACTTCATCTTCACGAAATTCATGTTGTCCTCCGATGGCGGAGGTGGCGCCACGCCCCAGCGTGGTGACGGAGGTGGAATTCTCATAGTCATCAACACCAAAGTTCGGAATCGGAGGTAGAATTAAAACTAACCATGAAAAAATCAGATAAACTCGTCATGTCCTCCCCCGACCTACGGCCACCCCCTCCAAAGGGGAACATCACTGACGTTAGCCAACTTTCAATCGTCAAGAAACAAGAAAAAAACCTAAAAATCCCTCTTCACTTCAGCCTTAAGGTAGCGCAAGGCACGCTTGGTAGGAAATGGCTCCATTTGCATGGTTTTATTGAGAATGGATTTTCTCAAAAGCATGGCATCATCATCCGGTTTAAAATCGCGCGCAATATTATTGATGATACCCACCGTTGCTGATTTCGCATCCACTAAAAGTTTCCATGCCTCTTCGCTTACATAAATTTGCTGCGAAACATTATGCTCAAACTCTTCGCGAATAGCCTCTGTAATTAAACTTTGATATTGTTGTGCATTCATTCCTTGGCTATGTATACGTACCAAAAGTCTATCAGGGGTGATACGCTCCAAAAACAATGAAAGACGCTCGTAAGCCTGCAACCTCACAGGCAATGCGCTTTTTTGGGTTTCCTTTTTCAAGAAATAAGATCTTCTTTTCTCTTCATTCTCCATAAAGTTGGTTAGCATCATGTAGCAAAGAATAAGTAGGAAAATAGAAGGTAGAGCGTACTTTAAAATTTCAAATATTACATCCATAGGGTTGTGTTGCGTCATTTAGAGCTGCCAAATATCGTAAAATTTAAAAAGGCCGAATATTGAAATTTGTAGATTTGTCCCTTATTTTAAAAGCTGCCAATGAATCTTCTCTCGGATCGAATCCAAAACCTCTCTGAATCGCAAACAATAGCCATGAGCAAGAAAAGCCGCGAAATGCAAGAAAGCGGCATTGACGTGATTAGTCTCTCATTGGGAGAACCGGACTTCAATACACCTGACTTTATAAAAGATGCCGCCAAAAAAGGCATTGACGAAAACTTCACGTACTATCCGCCTATTGCGGGTTACAAAGATTTGCGCGAAGCCATTTCACGAAAGTTTAAGCGTGATAACAACCTTGATTATTCCGCTGAGCAAATAGTAGTTTCTACAGGGGCTAAGCAGTCTATTGCCAATGTAGTATTGTGTACGGTCAACCCTGGCGATGAAGTATTACTGCCTGCTCCTTATTGGGTATCCTACTTTGATTTGGTAAAACTTGCGGGAGGTACACCTATCGTAATTCCTACCCAAATTGACAATGATTTTAAAATTACAGCCGAAGAGCTGGAGCAGCATATTACGGCTAAAACCAAATTGTTGATTTTTAGTTCGCCTTGCAACCCTTCAGGAAGTTTATATGGAAGTAACGAACTAGCCTCCCTTTCGAGGGTGATTGCCAAGAACAAAGGCATGCTAGTGATTAGCGATGAAATATACGAGCTTATCAATTTTGAAGGAAAACACGCAAGCCTAGCGGCAAACCAGGAAGTGTACGACCAGGTGGTAACGGTAAATGGACTGTCAAAAGGATTTGCCATGACTGGCTGGCGCTGTGGTTATATTGGTGCCCCATTGTGGTTGGCCAAAGCCTGCGATAAAATGCAAGGACAAATTACTTCAGCTACTTCAGGCATTACGCAAAGAGCTGCAATAGCTGCCCTGGAAGCTGCCCCCTCAGAAATGAACTATATGAAAACAGCCTTCCTCAAAAGGAGAGATTTGGTATTGAAACACTTGAATGAGATTGAAGGTTTTGTAACCAACTTACCTAAGGGAGCGTTTTATATTTTCCCTAATATTTCGGGCTTGTTTGGCAAGAAATATGGCGACCAAACGATAAGTAGCGGTCAGGACTTATGCGTATTCTTGTTGCAAGAAGCGCGTGTGGCCTTAGTGCCAGGAGAGGCATTTGGTAGCCCTCAGTGTTTGCGTATATCTTATGCCGCGTCAGAAGAAGTGCTGGAAGAAGCCATGAAAAGAATTAAGAATGCAGTTCAAAAATTGAAATAGTATGACGGCCCAAAGAATGAATGAGATTTTTGATCAGTGTATTGCTGACTACCATATCCATGACCACATAGATACAGCAGAGAAAGCACCCTTTGCTGAAGGATCTTTTGAAAACCTGCTTTATCACAAAAACTGGATAGATACGGTACAATGGCACCTTGAAGATATTATTCGTGACCCCAAAATTTCTCCGGAAAATGCTTTGGTAATAAAACGTAGAATTGATGCAAGCAATCAGGACAGGACGGATTTGGTAGAAAAAGTAGATGACTATTATCTGGAGCTTTTCGAGAAGATAGAGGTAAAACCCGAGGCACGTGTAAATACTGAAAGCATGGCTTGGGCTATTGATCGACTTTCGATATTGGCACTAAAAATATACCACATGCGCCAAGAGGCAGAGCGAAAAAACATTGATCAGGCACTTCAGGCCAAAAATCAGTTTAAGCTAAATGTATTGCTTACACAAAGAGATGACCTGAGTTTGGCAATAGATCAGCTCTTGGAAGACTTGAAATCGGGTAATCGGGTAATGAAAGTGTACAGGCAGATGAAGATGTACAACGACCCTGAATTAAACCCGGTGCTTTACGCCCAAAACCCTAAATAGATATGCACGTACTGGTACTTCGGTTCTCATCCATTGGTGATGTGGCGCTTACAGTACCCGTACTGCTTCAGTGCAAAGTGCAATACCCTGAGGTGCAACTTACTATGGTGGCACCCAAAATGTATCGTCCATTATTCAGCAGCCAAGGGATACATTTTATTGAAGCTGATCTTAAAGGAAAACATAAAGGTGCTAAAGGTCTGGTGCGTCTGTTTAGAGAAATTAAAGAGCAGGTAAAACCAGATGTAGTTGTGGATTTGCATTATGTACTTCGTACCCAAGTGCTCAAAGCTCAATTCAAATTTTCGGGAACACCCGTGTTCAGTATAAACAAAGGACGAAAAGATAAAAAAGCCCTCACCCGAAAAACAGATAAACAATTAGTACAATTACCTCATACTACGCAACGCTACGCTCAGGTTTTTGAGGAGGCTGGCTACCCTCTAAACTATAACCCCAAGCAGCCACTACTACCTAAGTACAACAATGCAGAATCGGAGGCTTTTGCTAAAAACAATGCAGAAAAACAATTAGTAGGTATTGCTCCTTTTGCCGCCTTTCAAGGTAAAACCTGGCCTAAGGATAAAATGAAGAAACTCTTGCCCCAGCTTATTTTGATGGGAATAAAGCCTGTTCTCTTTGGTGGACCGGCAGACCAAAAACCCTTGGAAGAACTGAAAGATGAACATACACAAGTGGAGATCTTAGCAGGAAAGTACAATTTTGCCACAGAAATTGCCATCATGACACATCTCAAGGCCATGATATGCATGGACTCTTCTAATCTTCATTTGGCCACCCTAGCAGGTATTCCAGTAGTTTCTATTTGGGGCGCTACACATTCATTTGCCGGCTTTGGCCCCTTGGGTCATAACTCTCATCTGCAGGTAGAAGTTTCTACAGAAAACTTGAATTGCCGCCCCTGCTCCGTGTTTGGCAACAAGCCGTGTTTTAGAGAAGACTATGCCTGCTTACATGGTATAGAAGAGGCAGATGTTTTATCAAAATTAGAAGCAGCCATTAGGGAAATAAATTAAGTGTAAAATCCCTATTAAGTATTTCATTGGCAATACTTTCTAAACGCCAATTTCCCCTTACCTTTGCCGCCATTATTTTTACCGTGAGCAAGAAAGAAGTTAAGCCATATCAAGAAGCCGAAGGCAGTAAAAAAGAGCAAGTTGCCCAGATGTTTGACAACATCTCTGAGCGCTATGATTTTCTGAACCATGTTTTATCTATGAGTATAGACAAAGGTTGGAGAAAAAAAGTAGTGAAAATGGCAGCCGCCCAAAAGCCATTGCACATATTGGATGTGGCCACTGGCACTGCTGATTTGGCTATTGCCCTTACAAAAGCAAATCCTGAACACATTACGGGTATCGACATTTCAGCTGGGATGCTGAAGGTGGGGCAAGAAAAAATAGAAGCTAAAAAACTGGATCAGATCATTAGTTTACAACAAGCCGATTCAGAAAACTTACCTTTTGAAGACAACACCTTTGATGCGGTAACAGTAGCCTTTGGAGTTCGAAACTTTGAAAACCTCAAAAAAGGACTTTCTGAAATAAACCGTGTTTTAAAGCCAAATGGTCAGATTTTCGTACTTGAATTTTCACAACCTACGGGTTTTCCTTTTAAACAGACTTATAAGTTTTATTTCAAAAATATCCTTCCGCTAATTGGGCGTATGATTTCTAAGGATCAAAGCGCTTATACTTACCTGCCCGAATCAGTAAATGCATTCCCTTTTGGCGAAGAGTTTAACAGCATTTTGAAAGAAGTAGGTTTTTCGAAAACTAGTTTCAACCCAGTTACTTTTGGCGTAGCTACTATCTACCAAGGCACAAAATAATGTTGAAGGACTTTCGTTGGATAAAGGTGAATTTGAAAACCACATTCTTGGTAATGGCACTAGGCATAGCCTCCATTGCACAGGCTCAGCGATTGCCGCCAAATCAACCGAATTATGACAACAAAGTAATCCACTTTGGATTTTCTTTGGGTGTAAATTATTATGATTTCAATATTGAGCAAATAGCAGACTTATCTACCGTACCCGGATATTTTTCTGTACGCTCTGAAACAAGCCCTGGCTATACCATTGGAATTATTTCTAACCTTAGACTAGGCAAATATTTCGACCTGCGTTTTATTCCCGCATTTGCTTCTACTGAGCGAAGACTCTATTTTGATGTAATTAACCCCAAAACAGGGCAACGAGAAGAAGTACTGCGAAAAATTGAAAGCAGCTTTGGTGAGGCTACACTTGAATTAAAATGGAAATCGCAGCGAATAAAAAATTACCGACTATATGTACTTGGTGGTGGTAAATACACACACGATTTTGCCTCTAAAGAAAAAGTAGAAGACGACCGTGTTTTTAAACTTACCCAGGCTGACCTTATGTATGAATTTGGGTTTGGTGTAGATTTCTATTTTGAATTTTTTAAATTTTCACCACAGATAAAAGCTAGTTGGGGCGTATCAGATTTGATGGTCGCTGATGGTACTTTTTACGTAGAAGGAATTCATCGCCTTGAGACAAGAGCTATTCTTATCAATTTTACTTTCGAGTAAGGTTCTTTATCCTTAGCTAAAAACATATCCTCTACTTTTACATTTCAAATAACATCTTGTGATTACAGATATTGACTTGGTTTGCTCCCTGCAAGAAGCCGCCAATGAAAGCATATACACGAAACTCTTTTGCCAAAAGGCAAACATTCAGCCCTCAGACCTGCGTGGGATTCAAATAATGAATCGCTCTATTGACGCACGCTCACGAAATATTAAGGTAAACCTAAAAGCGCGCCTCTTTATAGGCGAAGAACCTCAACCGCGGGAAATTCTCAAACCCGATTATAAAGATGTATCCAATGCCACAAGAGTTTTAATTATTGGCTGTGGACCAGCAGGAATGTTTGGGGCATTGCGTTGTATCGAATTAGGCTTAAAGCCCATTATTATAGAGCGTGGCAAGGATGTAAAAAGCCGAAGACGCGATCTGAAATCTATAAACCGAGATCACACGGTAAACCCTGAATCCAACTATTGCTTTGGCGAAGGCGGGGCTGGCACCTACTCTGATGGTAAACTTTATACAAGGAGCAAAAAGCGTGGAAGTGTACAAAGGGTTTTGGACATTTTTGTAAATCATGGAGCAGTAGAAGATATTCTGATAGAAGCCCACCCTCATATTGGTACCAATAAGTTGCCCAAAGTGGTGGAAGCTATGCGCGAAACCATTTTGCATTATGGTGGCGAAATTCACTTTGACACCAGAATGGATGACTTGATTATTTCGGGCTCGCATTTAAAAGGAATCAAAACGCAAAGAGGAGAAACCATAGAAGCAAAAGCTTTGATTTTGGCTACAGGTCATTCTGCAAGGGACGTTTATGAATTATTAGATAAAAAGAAAATAGCGATTGAAGCAAAGCCATTTGCTATGGGCGTAAGGGTAGAGCATCCGCAATTGCTCATTAATGATATTCAATATCATGGCAACAGAAGTGAACTTCTGCCTGCTGCTGCTTATAAGTTGGTAGAACAAGTTCAAGATCGTGGGGTCTATTCTTTCTGTATGTGTCCTGGCGGGTTTATCGTGCCTGCTGCTACAGCAGTTGATGAATTGGTGGTAAACGGCATGAGCCCGAGCAAGCGCGATAATCATTTTGCCAACTCCGGCATTGTGGTGGCTGTAGAATTGAAAGACCTAAGAAAATACGAAAGCTATGGTGCTTTGGCAGGACTGGCCTATCAGCGAGAAGTAGAGCAAAAAATATGGAAAGCTGGAGGTAGCGACCAAACAGCTC
>JAUICR010000301.1 GCA_030427785.1 Bacteroidia bacterium
CTTTGGCGAAATTACCGGAACATCATCTACCAATACGATTACTATTAATGGTAATGGAAACACGATAGATTACTTATCTACAAGTTCTTCAAGCAAAGCTACCATCGAACTTAATGGTACTGATTGGTTGACACTTGATAGCTTAAATGTAATAGCCCAGGGAACAGGCTCAGGCCAGTATGGTTTTGGTATTGCTTTGTCAAACGAAGCAGATCACAACACCATCATGAACTGTGATATTAAAGTAGATACGGCTGGTACATTTAGTCAGGATTTTGCAGGAATCACAATTTCAGGATCTTTAAGTTCTGCTACCACCTATGGTAAGTCAGGAAATTACAACTTGATTTCAGGCAATACCATTACTGGAGGGTACCAAGGTGTTACGGTATATGGTGAGAGCACTGACTCAGCTAATGGCAACATGATTGTAAATAATACCATCAAGGATTTCTACTTTTATGGAGTACGTATGTATTATACCGATCATGTATTGGTAGAAGGTAATGATATATCAAGACCCAATAGAAGCTCGGTAAGTTCTTTCTATGGTGTGTATAATTATTATTCGACCTCGGCACATATAATAGGTAATAAATTGCATGATGCATTTCCAAATAATACCACAGCAACCAACACTTGCTATGGTTTTTATAACTATTACCCGGTAGGTAGTACAGGTGATCCGGTGATTATTGCAAACAACCTGGTGTACGATATCGTTCATGATGGAACCCTATACGGAGTATATGCTTCTCAGGGAAACAATATAAACATTGTACACAACACGTTTGTGATAGATGATCCTATGCATACGGCCACTTTTGGTGGTCTTACAAGGGTACTCTATTTTGCTAGTGCATTGCCAAACTCAAATGCAAGCAACAACATCATTTATCTAAACAGAGCAAGTGGTAGCAGCACCGTGCATATGGTGTATGCTCAGCAAACTCCTCCTACCATGGAGAACAATAACTACTATGCCCCATCAGGAGCTCCTACCTATGAGTTTGGCTATTACCAAGGAAGTGGCCAAAGTACTTTGGCAGATTGGCAAAACGCCACAGGCGAAGACGGCAACTCTACCTTCGGTAATCCCTACTTTGTAAATATGGGTACAGATGATTATCACCCACAGTCATCTATGCTAGATGGTAGCGCAGCAGACTTCTCTATGTATGTAATGAGTGATATAGATGGCACCCTAAGAGGTATGCCAGCCGATATAGGCGCGTATGAATTTACAGGCGCCCCATGTACAGGCCTTAGCCAAATAGGTACTACCGGAGTAACCGCTACAGGCGGCACCGTAGTATGGGCACCCAATGCAGCCGGTGTAACGGTAGAGTGGGGGCCAGTAGGCTACAAGCAAGCCTCGCAGCCACCCTTAGGAACCAATGTGGTACCACTAGGCGATACAAGTTCAGTTATCACAGGATTATCACCGCTTACCTGCTATGATTATTACCTAACGATGAACTGTACCTCTCCACTGCCAGGCGCACCACCACTTATGGGGCCATTTACCCTTTGTACTGATTGTGCAGGAGGCCCACTGAGTGGAACCTACACTGTAGGAGGAACTCCAGGAGCTACTAACTTCCCTGATTTAGATTCAGTGATTATAGCTCTTAACGGTTGTGGAATAAGCGGCCCAGTAGTGTTCAATATGAATGGAGGAACCCACAGTGCCTTTACACTAGGAAATGTAGTAGGATCAAGTGCTACAAACACAATTACCTTTAATGGATCGGCCAATCACGGTGATAGCATTGTAGCAATGTCACAAACAGCCGCTATGGAATTTAACGGAGCCCAGTATGTAACCTTCAATGGCGTGTATGCCTCTAATATAGGCGGAAACTTTGTAGTATGGTTCCGCAATGGAGCCCACCATATCACAGTTGACGGTTCTATTTTGATGGGAGATGCAAGTGGAACTGCTTTTGCTTCGGCAGTAGTAGCAGCCAGCGGCTCGCCTACATCAGCCACCAGCTATGGCGATAATGCCAATTACATTACCATTAGCAATAATGAGGTAATAGGAAACTACTACGGAATGTCGTTTAACGGTAGCGGAACAAGTGCCAAGATCAAAGGAATCCAAATTGTGGATAACAACTTTGTAGACCAGTACTACTACGGTATCAGAATGTACTATACCGATTCATCTAAAATAGAAGGTAGTTATATGAATGGTTTTAGAAATACCTTTAAGTATGGTCTTTATATGTGGTACAACGATCGTATTGATGTTATGGCCAATGAGATTTATGACATGAACTACGGTATTTATTCGTACTATACCAATAGAGAGGCTCCTTCAGCTGCATGGACCTGTACATTTGCCAATAACATGGCAGAGGGAAGTACTTACGGAACCTACATGTATGGTAATAAGTATTTGAATTTCTATCACAATACCATGAGCTCAAGCGGAACTGCAGGGCTATACCTAGCAGGATCAACAGTTCAAGGTGCCACAAGTAGTGATGATATTGATATGAGGAATAACATCTTTATGAATGCTAGTAATGTTGCCATCCGTATCAATACACCTCCCTTTGGAACCTTTATAGTAGATAACAACGTGTACCACACTTCAGGCACCAATATAGCCTATAGTGGATCAAACTATGCCACCTTAGCCGCATGGCAATTGGCAGATACTACTAAGAATGCGAACTCGCTATCAGGAGACCCGTTATTGGCAGGTGCTACCAACTTTAGAGTATTAGGGGCTTTGGCCAATGATGCTGGAGATAACTCAGTAGGTATCCTTACGGATATTGACGGAGAAACTCGTCCTAAGTCTCCCTCTACTATTGTAGATATAGGAGCAGATGAGTTTACCCCTGTTACAGCTGACTTTGCTATAATAGGT
>JAUICR010000302.1 GCA_030427785.1 Bacteroidia bacterium
GTTGTCTTGCATCCGAAATATCAATCACTATGGCGCCTTTGTCCATGGCTGGCATTCCAAAGCGAATTGTGCCACTCACAATGAAGTTCTCAAAAGTCATACTCCCATTCATGGTGGTGCCCATATAGGTTACCTCATCGCCAATTTTGATGTTTAGTTTTTCAGCAAAGTCACTTCCTACCAATGCCTCACGAGGTTTAGAAGGCAACCTTCCTTTTACAATAGAGCTCGTTAAATTCATACGGGCATCCTCCCCACTTTCAGGGTTGAAAATATCCATGGCCATACCCGCTGCCGGCCCTTGTCCTTTGCTGGCATTCTCTCCATCGGGCACGTCTATCAAGCCACCAAACTTGATGCGGTCTACCCATTTAATTTCGGGATAGTCACTTTTCAGTTCTTCTTTCAATTGAGCTACGCCTAACAGGGCCAAATCGTTTGGCAATTGTGCCTTGTTTTCAGCATAAGCGCGACTCATTATTTTCATATGCCCTGTGTCAAAACGGGCGTTCTGATCAATCATATCGCCCATCACGCCACGCATATATCCACTAAGTATGATGGTAAGCGAAACCCCAATCGTAATAATGATAATGGGTAAAACACTTCGGTTCTTATCACCGAGAATTCCTTTTAGCAAAAACTTGATCATTGTAATTTTCCTTTTAATGCATCTACTGGGTTCATTCGCGCAATCTTTTTAGAAGGTAAAAAGCTCACTATCGTGGCCGAGATTATTACCAAAGCTGTGGTACTTACTATTAAGCCCACTCCGTAAACAGGATAAATCCTTTGAAGGGTGGCAATGCCATTTGCTGGAGTTTCTCCCATTCCAATACCCGTTTTTGCGAAATAGGCAAACAAAGGATAACCAGCCACCATACCCACTACCGAAGCAAAAATGCTGTACATAGAACCTTCTACCGTAAAGATGGCTACCACGCGCACTCGGGTTAATCCCAGCGCGATGTAAGTTCCTATTTCTTTTTGCCGCCTGAAAATGCTCAATACTTGTGTATCAAAAATGGCGAGTAAGGCGATGGCCAACAATAGCCCGTACATAATCATGGCGCCAATTTTATCCATCTCGGCCAAGTCGTCAATGTATTGTACCAGGCTCGCTTGGTTGTAGTAGGTCCAACCTTCTACATCCATGTTTTCTTTGGCTGTAGCCGAAATGTAAAAAGTAGCCTCGTTTTCTGGCATTCCGGTAATCTCCCACAATTTGTGAATGTCCATCCAAATTTGCCCGGCATCGATAGAAGGTAAATTGCTATCAAAAATTCCCGCAACGGTAATGGTAGTGGCATCATAAGTTCCGTGCTTATCGCGCCAGCGCATCAGCACCTCATCGCCTTGTTTTAAGTGGGCTGACTCGGCCATGCGTTTTCCTATTAAAACCGGAAAATCTGCTTGGCTGTTTTTCAGCAAATGCACAGGCACTTTCAATACTTTTTGATTGGGATCCATACCACGCAAAAAGGCAGAGAACATACGCCCGTCAGGATATATAGACCCTTGGCGGATAAGCACAGGCTCTAGCCCTTGTGCTTGTGGGTTATCAATTCGTCCGTGGCCATCGGCAATAGTAAATGGATCGTAGGGGTCATAGCCGTTATTGCGCAATTGGCCCTGGCCTACTTCCCATTCTACGGTTTCTCTTTTGGCTTGTTCGTTCCAACCAGAATTTAAACCATGGTAAAACACAATAAGGATAAAGGCAAAAGCCAGAACAATCACATTTAACCAAGTACGCAAGCCGGCACCTATCAAATTTCGAAAAGCAAGTTTGAAAGCTAATCTCATTGCATTTTTCCTTTTAGGGCATCCACCGGATTCATTTTCGCAATTTTTCGGGCTGGTAAAAAACTCACTATCGTAGCTGAAACAACCACTAATAGCACGGTGCTAAAAATCAAGCCAACACTATACACGGGATAAATTCTTTCGGCTATAGCCACACCCATATCCTGACTCAGTTCTGGCATTCCCATTCCTGTATTTGCCAAATAAATAAACAGCGGAATCCCGTAGATACTCCCCACTATGGTAGCCAGAATGCTGTACATGGTTCCTTCAAAAGTGAAAAGGGTAACTACCTTCCATCTCGTCATTCCCAAAGAAATATAAGTGCCAATTTCTCTTTGTCTTCTAAAAATAGAGAGGACCTGCGTATCAAAAATTGCAAGGAGGGCAATGAGCAATAGCATGCCATACATAATAGAGCTGCTGTATTTTTTCATCTCTATCATATCCGTTAAATCTTGCAAAAGCTCGTCTTGCGAAAAATAGGTCCAACCTTCGGCTTTTACCGGCACATCTGTAGAAGCGATGTAATACGTAGCGCTTTGTTCCAGCTGGGTAATTTCACGTAGTTTTTTAATGTCCATCCACATTTGTCCATTGTCTACTGTAGATACATTTCCATCAAAAACAGCTGCTACAGTTACTTTGGCGGCATCATAGGTTCCATACTTATCGCGCCATCGCATCAGTACCTCATCGCCTTCTTTTAGGTTAGCAGATTCTGCCATTCGTTTGCCAATAACCACGGGAAGAGCAGCATCACTTTCCTTAAGTTTTGCGGTAGGGATTGTAATTATCGTCTGATTGGCATCTATCCCTTTTATCAAAGTGGACAACATTCGGCCTTCCGGGTAAATTGTTCCTTGACGAAGCAATACGGGCGTTAAGCCATCGCGCTTCTCTGCGGGAAGCACGGCATGGCCATCCAGAATGGTAAATGGGTCGTATGGGTCGTATTCATCATACCGCAGCTGGCCTTGGCCAAACTCCCAAGCAATAGTATCGGTTCGTGCTTGCTCGTTCCATCCATCTAAAATGCCGTTGAGTAAAATGATAAGGACATAGGCAAAA
>JAUICR010000065.1 GCA_030427785.1 Bacteroidia bacterium
ATTATATCAAGAACTTCTTTGCTCTCATCCATGTAGTTTTCGGCAGCCGATATAAGACGTGCTATGGCGGGCTTAAATTTTTCTTCGAGTTGATTTATCTCTCCATTAATATCTTTCCCGGTAGGGTTGTCAGCTTTTTGCACCATGTCATTTATCATCCCTTGCAGCCCCATAGAGCGGCCATCATCAGGAGAGTAAATACGATCGATACCATAGGCGTGTAATTCTTCTATTTCTTCGGGTAGAATTACACCACCGCCACCACCAAAAATTTTGATATGCCCTGCGCCTTTTTCTTTTAGCAAATCGCGCATATACTTAAAGTATTCTGTATGCCCCCCCTGATACGAAGTCATGGCTATGGCTTGTGCATCCTCTTGTATGGCGGTATTCACCACTTCTTCTACCGACCTATCATGGCCAAGGTGAATTACCTCACAGCCTGTGGCTTGGATAATCCTACGCATAATATTTATGGCAGCATCGTGGCCATCAAACAATGATGCGGCTGTTACGATTCGCACTTTATTCTTTGGGGTATAGGGAGCAACTTGTTGCATGGTGTATCGTTTTTTTGAGGATGGCAAAGGTAATAAAGGCAGGGTTTACTAAGTAGCTCAAAATTGGGGCTGCCAGGACCCCCCATAATTCTAAAACAAAAAGTCCGATTTGGAGAATACTCCAAATCGGACTTTTTGATCGTTACATTATATTTATCAAGACTTTAAGTTGGATATCATCTCCTTGGCCGACTGCATGGCCTTCTCTTTTTTCCAAGAGCTCCACTTTTCGCCCAAAAGGTTATTCAAGCCTTTATCAAGGAAAAAATGACGCGCTATATTGGTTACCCCTCGCACCTGTGAACTTATGTTTTGATGCGCTCTAATATTCATACCAAAACCACCATCAACATATTCAATAAAGTGCCAATTGTGATGCGGTATAAAAATGGTTTCTCCATGACCTAAAATCGTTTCGCTGCCTTCTACGTACTTCAAGCCAGGATATTTGTCATAGTCAGGATTCTTAATATCTACCAAACTTTTTACAGTAAAAGGCTCTTGATAGAGCAGTTTGCTATTTTCTCTGCTAAATATTATTACCTTTTTGCGGGTTTGAAACTGGGTTAAAAAAGTTTCGCCATAGTCTATATCGTAGTGGAGATTTACCGTACTTCCTTGCCCGCCAAAAAACATATACGAATAACTTGGATGCCAACCCGTCATAATATTTGGCATAAAGAAGTCATTTCTTAGCTCTGGTGCTTCTTTAAAAATATTGTAGGCAAACATCCTCAAATTTGTGGGGCCTGCCTCTATCAAATCGAGGTAATCAGCAAAAGGCATGTGCTTAGTGAAAGCCATATACCCTGCACCCGATTCGTGAAAACTATCATCGCACAAGGGAACTTCCAAGTGTCCATAATTTTTTCTAAACCAGTCAAAAGTCCATTTTTCAGTAGCTGGCCAATCCTTCACTAAGTCAGTAAAAACAACCGGCTTGTTCGGAATAAGATACTCATCTCTGAACTCTTCTGGTGTAAGACCTGTGCGCCTGTCAATTGGCTTTAGCTTCATTTAAAATTGGTTTGCGTGGGTTAATAAAATTGCTCGTTTGAAATCAATAATGGTTAAAAAAATCAATATGCAAATTTCTAAATTTGTTACTATAAAGTGCACATTTTCGCAGCTAAACTCTTTTTATATCAACACTTTTTTCTATTCAAACTTTTCTAGGTGTTGTAAAAATCTCGACATTTTTCCCTTAGTACCTATTGTGTAAGTAAATGGTGGCATTCCTTTTACTTCACTTCTCCTTTTATTCAGGTCTAGGTTCTTAATTATTTCCATTGGCTCATCTTCATTGCTATAAAAAGTAAACATACCGCGCTTGTATTCCAAATAATATAAGCTGGAGCGATCTGGCTCGAAATAAATAAACAATTCATCTCCCCTCCTTTTTCGCACAATCTCAATCACTCCTTCCATTTTTTTGTTCACCATATTATCTCCCAAACTACCTATACCCACTTTGCCTACTGACAAAAACGAAGTAGCTTCAGGCGTCCATTCCAACACTAATTGTGAAAAGGTAATGGTACCTAGCAATTCTTTAGGTAGTTTTTCTGGTGCTCCAAAATCAACAAGATTTTGCTCAAACTCCTTTCTATCCTTGTATTTCACTTTTTCATTCAAAGCTATCTTAAAGGCTGGTCTACCTAGGTCAGTTCCCTCCAGTAGCGTTTCTTTATTAATACGATTAGCCATCGATTTTAAGATGTCATCATTAAAGAAAAAACTCAGTGTCATTACCAAGTCCATGGTCATTTTATGGTTCTTCAAATTGTAATCAATAGTTCCCCAGCTATCAATATACATTTGGCTTCTACCATCTCCTATGCTCATTTCCCCCTCGCCTGTCATAATACAGGTAGTACTATTAAAAGACAGAATATTACCCTTTGCATCCGGGTTTGCCAGTTTTTCTTCGGTAGTAATTACATAACTAGAAATGGCTTCATCAAAGAGCAATTTTCCGTTGGCAAAAAACATCTGCCTGTCGTTGGCCGTTACTTGTTTTGATAAAAATGCTGCATAACCACCAATGGTATCCGAGGCCAGATAAATTCCATTAGCTAAGGTCTTGGTAGGGTCATCAGGGTCAATTTCAGGTAGGTCAATCAAGATAAAATCCGGATCTACTCTACTCTTAAATGCAAACCAATCTGTTGACACAGAAGGACAGTTAGAAATAATATGGGTGTACCCATCAAAGTCCAAGGCTTTTCTATCTGCGCGCAAATCTACCTTGCCGTAGTATGCAAAATAAGGACTCATATAAAACCCTTCTTCTTGCTTTACTCGTGCTACGCCCACCGTAGTACCTGAGGTATCTGCCCATATATCATCAAAACGAATTGGCCAGGGTGTTCCGTCTTGATCTATATATTCATAATCTGCCAACCCTTTATACTTATGCCTGGTTTTAATATCTATAATACCGCCATAAAACTCGTGGAATTTATCGGTTCTATTGGCCGTAATTGTGGCATTATGAAGCGTACGCATATGTGCGTTGGCATCTATTGCCACATATCCCGTATCCGGAAAAATACTTGCATCCGCCACATCTATATTTGGAACTTCGAAAGACTGTAGTAAAGAATTCTCCAAATAAAACTTGGTACGGCCTGCCACAAACTGCAACGAATCTTGGTGTGGATGCACCGAAATCATTCTAGCCGAAGATGTCCCCTTTCTTTTCTCCACGTTTACAGCCTTTTCCGGAATTATCCATTTGGCATAATCCATTTGGCAGATATATTTATTGTCAGGAAAACTAAAGTAATCAGCCTCATCATTGAGGTTAAACTCTCCCTTTTCCAAATCAAAATCAACAAAGCCATTGGCATTTTCCATTGCAAAACCCCACTCTCTAGTACTATCTGCCCTTACCTGAAACGCTAGCTCTTGTGAGTTAAACTTGCGATTTTTAAATACATAATCTTTTGAGCGTGTCTCTGCATTCAAAAATTCTAACAAAGCCTGACCTCGCAGCCCTGAGGGACTATGAGCTAAGGTACCTGTAGCTTTCATACCTATCTCATCGTACATATCAAATCTGCTGGCCCTGCTAGTAGTATATAGCACATCATTTTTAGGCTCCCAATGCAGAAAAACTCCTAAGCCCACCACATGTGGATTTTCTACACCCGCCACACTTTCATCTATTTCATACTTTATGGCTACACCATTGGTAGAGTCAGGAAAAAAGTAAAATGCCTTTGAATTTGCCTCAGAATTCAAATATTCGATAGAGCCATCACCAATTAGACCTTTATTACTCAAATGAATCGTATTGGTAAAGGTTCCTTTGCCATAGGCCGGCAATCCGGCATCGGGGGTTTGTGTTGTAAATCCAAGCGAATAATCGGGCTGCACGGTAAGTGTTTGTCGCATATCAGGAAAAATACCAGCACTTACAAAGTCCCCGTCAAATTTCAATCCCTGTGTGGTAATGTTATCTAAACTATCAATTTCAAATGGATCTAAGGTTACATAAAACTCCGTGCGATCGTACACTCCATTGAAAATGGTTTTTTTATCATAATACACATAGGAATCCTTAGCACTTCTAAATATTGGATACTCGGTGTATTCTTGTTGTCCTGATTTATTATTGGGCTCGTCTATCAGTAGCTCTCCTGTTAGTCCCTGAAGCACCGTTTGTACATTTATCAGCTCACGCTGCCCAAGTGTATTCAATTCAAAGCTTTCCACCTTAAATCGCATCGAATCAATATTTTCCATATTAATTCTAAACTCATCATAATTAAACTTAAAAAGCTCTCCCCAGTAGCTAAACCTTCCTGCAGTAATACGGCCGTCAAAGTCAAAATTTAAACCTTGGTGTACTGTGATTGTTGCATTGCGCGGAAACAAACCTACTTTTTGAGAATCACTTAGTGCTACAGCTCGCACCCCCATTATTTCGAGATTATTATCCAATAAACTCAGCTTGGCATTACTACCCTGACTAAGGTTGGATACAAACCGAATTACATCATAATCGCGTTTCTTTTCATAATCAAGGATGTATTCAAAAATCTTATCCTGAAAAATAGCCTCTCGCTTTTGTAAATCGTATTTCACAAATCCTTGAATAGACATATTCATCAAATAAATATGTGTGTTCGATTCATCCATCCGCAAATACCTGGCAACCTCTTTAATAGGTGCCGGATTGTGACCATATGAGCTTGCTAACTCGCGCAAATCGTACAAGGGGTTTCGGTTTGACAAGCCTGTAAGTGCAGAAAAACGCTGCCCCCTGAAGTATTGTTTAGACTCGAATACAACTGGGCTCTCTGCCCCAAGATTCATATTACCGATGGTCATGAGGGGCTCATCTATTTTCCAGTTGAGTACCTCAAATGTGATATCCAACTGATGATAACTATCCGAAAAAGGTGTGAGCCCTAGCCCTTCCTTCTCTCTTATAAGTGTAAACTGCTTCAGTTCGGGCAAATATCTAAGGGTAACTTTTGGGTGATAAATACTGTCTTCATCAAGGTAAATACTTACTTCTACTTCTTCCGATTCAATCTTATCTACGCGCAACAGAAAACGCTCTGCCTCTGCATGCACCTTCTTTTTTCCATCGTACTTAAAGTCCAGCCCAGCCTTTGACCCCTCGATACCACCGCCAAAAAAACGATCTCCAATAATGGAAAAACCTCCTATATAATCGGCACCAGGAACTATGTCTTTTACGGTTATTTTTTTGTCGTACGAACTAAATCTTGGAAATGAAGCCCCACGACCCCCTTGGCTTGTTAGTTTTTCTTGAAACGAACCTAAGGTAGGTTCCTTAAGAAAAAACAAGGTGGTAAGCTTAACACTATCGGCCTGAAAATCGGTTTTATTAACATGTACTTCATAGCTACTCAATTGCACGCTTGCGGAATCTTCGCTTAAGCCAGCCCTTACGAAATAAACATTGCCGCCATTACCTACAAATAGGTTTTTCTTAGGATAAAACACCCCCGAAGTGGCCTCAATAATAGTACTATCATTTTTGTAATAGCCCCATAGGTCGGCTAGCTCAAATGTAAAAATGGGCTCCTCTTCAAATCCAAATGAGTACTCGCCACTTTCCATTCGCCATTTTACTTTTCCATCGTCATACAATACATAATCGGTAAAAGTGCCGTACATCGTTTGCAGATAATCCGAAATCATTCTTGCAGGAGTTTTTCTGGTAAACTCCTGTAAATCTTCCAACCAAGGCATGAGTAGTTTTAATTCCTCATTGGTATTGATGTAACTAACGGTACCCATAAAATTTCTCCATGACTCACTTCCCGTTACTCTTTTTCTCAATAAATTATTACTGATTTTTATAACCTCTTCTGCCTCTTTATCGGTAAGATCAGGATTAGACCAAAGTGCACTTACCTCCAAGATAAACGCATCCAATTCCTCTTTTTTGAAATCACTGGTTTCTTTAAGAAAAGTTTGAAGTTCGTCTACATAAGCTTCGCGAGCTTCTGTAAATTTTTTCACCTTTTGCCCCCACAGTGCTGAGCAAGAGATTAAGAAAACCAGGCTGAGTAGAACCTTTTTCATATTATAATTTTTGAAAACAACAAGACATCCATTTGTCTTCGGTTGTTTTATTGTAGAGCCTTGCTCCTAGCTTTTCGGCTTGAGTATTTAATTTATCAAAATCTCTTTCGAAAAAACCGCTAAGCAAAAGCAAGCCACCCGATGGAAGGGTAGCCAAATAAGCAGCCATGTCTTGCATCAATACATTCCTATTAATGTTGGCCAGTACGATATCGAATTTCATACCCTCTATCAATTTTGCATCACCATGCAAAGCCTCGATAGTGCTACATTGGTTTGACTCATAATTTTCGATAGTACTTTCTACCGCCCATTCAAAATTATCGATGGCTACTACTGATTTTGCTTTAAGCTTTTCAGCCAAAATAGCCAGCACTCCAGTACCAGTGCCCATATCCAAAACCGTCTTTCCTTCAAAGTCCATTTCAAGCATCAAACGCGACATCAAACGGGTAGTTTGATGATGCCCCGTGCCAAACGACATTTTGGGAGTAATCAATATTTCATACTGAAATGTGGGGTCTGACTTATGAAAGGGGGCCCGAATGTGAATTTTATCATCTATAAAAATGGGTTCATAATTAGATTCCCATTCCTCATTCCAATTCTTATTAGCCAGCTTATCCTTTTCATATTGTATTTCAAACTCGCCACTTTGAAACAAGTGAAGTCCCGTTACTTCGGCTTCATCAAAATCTTCCTCCAGTATATAGGCTTTTACACCATCATTGGTCTCCTGAAAAGAATCGTAACCTATCCCAGATAACATGGCGATAAGTAGTTCGCGGCCTGGCTCTACAGGGCTGATTTTAAAATCTAATTCTAAAAAATTCTCCATTTCCCCTTCCTATATTTTTATCTTTCGAAAAATCCCCTTCTCCAATAAATTCTATAACTCCTTGGAATTAACGTAATTCTTTCTTTCCAATTTCAATCAGGCTCACAAAATCTTCATATTTCAATGAAGCTCCACCTATCAAGCCCCCGTTAATATCAGGCTGACTAAACAATTCAGCTGCATTACTCGGTTTTACCGAGCCACCATAAAGAATACTTGTCCTTGCAGCCATGGCTTCATCATACATTTCATTTAGTTGCTTTCTTATAAAGTGATGCATCTCTTGTGCTTGCGCAGGACTGGCTGTTTCTCCTGTTCCTATAGCCCACACTGGTTCATAGGCTATGATGAGCTCTGTCAAATTTTCTGCCGCCCTACCCCGCAATGCCGACTGCAATTGCTGTTTTACAATTTTTTCATGATTCCCGCTCTTTCGGTCTTCTAGTGATTCGCCTATGCAAAGTATAGGAATCATTCTGGCCGATAATGCTTTTTGCAACTTGGTATGAACCACCTCTTCTGTATCTCCAAAAAACTGCCTGCGCTCAGAGTGGCCAATAATTACCATGTTCACCTGCGCTGACTTTATCATATCTAAGCTCACCTCGCCTGTAAAGGCACCCTGCTTGTGTTCGCTACAATTTTGTGCCGCTATACTCAAATTTGCACCTTTGGTTAAGTAGGCCGCTGCTGCTAAATCTAAAAAAGTAGGAGCAACGATTACCTCCACCTTATTCAACTCTGTTTGCTGACAATAGTTTCCAACTTTTTGCACAAGTTCTAAAGCTTCGTGATGAAGCAAATTCATTTTCCAGTTTCCAGCTATAATTTTTCTTGCCATCTTTTAATTTTTCAATCATTCAAATTTTTACTCTCGGATCAAGTTTTGCGTAGAGCACATCTACAAGGATATTGATAATCACAAAGGTGAAACCAATAACCAACACAGCTCCCATTACCACAGGCAAATCAAGCTCATTAAGTGCTTCTACTATTAATTTACCCAACCCATTCCAACCAAAAATATACTCTACAAACACAGCACCAGCCAGCATAGAGGCTAACCACCCCGAGGCTGCTGTGATTACAGGATTCAGTGCATTTCGCAAAGCATGCTTTCTAACTATTACCGACATCTTAAGTCCTTTGGCTCTTGCCGTAAGAATATAATTTTGGTTTAACTCCTCAAGCAAGCTACTTCGCATTAGTTGAATAATCACACCCAATGGGCGAATACCAAGCACTATTGCCGGTAAAATCAAATTCTTCCATTGCAAGTGGGTTCCTTCGCCATAATCATCTACCTCTCGTAAGCTACCAGTCATATTCAGGCCTGTATACTCAGCCAACAGGTAGCCAAAAATCCAGGCGAATAAAATAGCCGAGAAAAAGGATGGAACAGACATTCCTATAGTGCCTACTATGGTAATTAATCGATCTAAAAAAGAGTTTTTGACCAAGGCAGCTACCACGCCCAAAAACACTCCCGCAATCATGGCAATAATAATGGAGGCGAAGGCCAGTAAAATGGTATTTGGCAGAGTTTCTTTAATGATACTACTCACTTTCTTGCCCTGACTCCTAAAGGATTCTCTAAGATATGGCCACTTCAAAACTATGGTGCTTTTGCCCACTTTAAATAAAGGCACATAACTACCTTGATACTTTTCTAAATAGGTATAATCGGTAATGCTACTGGAATGACCCGATATGGGGCTCAGGTCATTTAGATAGTATAAATACTGGGTGCTTATGGGTTTATCAAAACCGTACTTACGTTTTACAGCTTCCAGCTGCTCGCTATCTTCTCTCTGGTCAAGCATCATACGAGCAGGATCGCCCGGCAATACATTGAATAGAAAAAACACAACAGATACTACCCCGAACATTACGAGGATACTGTAACCAACTTTATTTAGTAGGTATCTTAACACCTAATTATAAATATTGATTTTTCACCTCTTCAAAGGTTGGAACATCATTAAAGTGCCACTTGCCTACCACAACTCCTTTTTTGAGCAACACCAGCCCCGGATTAGATCTTACGATAGTTTTCAAGGTAGTTTCATCCATACTACCAAACTCAAAAGGCGTTTGTAACTCATGGCGCTTTTGTTCTACATAATCGCCTAATGAAGCACTCAAGCCAAAAATTGGAACCCCACTTGCCTCAGCCTGTGTAGCCAGTGCATTGATATCCTTAAAACCTTTTGCTTCTGCCAACTCCATTTTGTAGGAGATCACTAAAAACACTGCATCCATTTCCAGTATTTCGTACGTGCGATCTTCATCATTCATTATTATGCTAAAGTCGTGAATGGGCGGCTCATAACCTTCTTCCACCAATTCGGTTTCCGTTTTGTCTTTCAGCATTACCCAATCTTTTTTCTCCCACCATTTATCAGCCATATATTCATCCGAAGTAATGCGCTGCTCCTCTCCTGTCTCGCTATTTTTTAGGTAATAAATGCTAACGTACTTTGGTGGCTCAAGTCCCATTTCCTCTGCTGATTTCATTCCATCAGGAATACTTTTGCCTATGGCATAAGCTCTAAAATCTTTTACCGGAAGGTGATTTAAAACATGAATCCCAAAACCGATACAGCCTATTAAACTAAAACCCAAAATGGCGCTATTGGCTGACTTGCCAAGAAATGGCTTGATGTAATCTTGATTTAAAAGAAGAAGTAAAATCAATACTGAAAGGACTATATCCTTCCCAAATGACTCCCAAGGGGTAAGAGGAATGGCATCACCAAAGCACCCACAGTCTGTCACTTTATTGAAATACGCTGAATAAAAAGTGAGGAAAGTGAAAAAGATCATCATGAGTAGCAACAGCCACACAGTAAATTTCTTCCAAAAGCCGAGTAGTAAGGCAACGCCTAAAATCACTTCGAGAATGACTACAAACAGGGCGATACTCAAGGCATAGGGCTGAAGAAAAGGCAGGTTGAGCACATCCGCTCCAAAGTATTCGTCTAACTTAAACGAAAACCCCACTGGGTCGTTCAGCTTTATAAGTCCAGAAAAAATAAACAAGGCCCCAACAAAGAGGCGAGAGAAATGTGTAATATACTTCATGATTTAATTTTCAGTCGTTTTTATCAAAGCGAATGCCGAATAATTTACCATATCAAAGTAGTTGGCATCTAAGCCTTCAGATACAATCGTTTTACCTGCATTGTCTTCAATTTGCTTGATGCGCAAAAGTTTTTGGAGTATCAAATCTGTAATACTACTTACTCGCATCTCACGCCAAGCCTCTCCATAGTCATGGTTTTTACGCTCCATCAGCGCTTTGGCCTTAGCCAGCATTTCGTCATACAGCTTGGTGGCCTCTTCGGCATCCATGTCTGGTTTTTCTACCACGCCTTTTTTTAGTTGTATCAACGCCATAATGGAGTAATTTAAAATACCAATAAATTCTCCTCTCATATCATCTTCTACCAGCTGCACACCCTTATCCTCAATGCTACGCAGCCTTTGGGCTTTTATAAATATTTGATCTGTAAGAGATGGTAATCGAAGTATGCGCCACGCTGGGCCATAGTCTTTCATTTTATTGATAAAGAGCTCTCGGCAATGGTTTGCAACCTTATCAAATTCTTGGGAAGTAGTTTGACTCATTTAATACTTTAGCAGGGCTTAATTTTAGCAAAACCAAAACGCATGGAAATGCTTGATTTAAACAGGGCGAAAGATACCAATTTTAGTAAGAAAAGGAGCCTCAATATCCATGGATCCCTCCTTAGTATAGATAAACCTTGGGTGATGGGAATTTTGAATATCACTCCAGATTCGTTTTTTGACGGAGGGCAACATGATAAGCCCAGCGAAGCCCTATTAAGGTGTAAACAAATGCTGGATGAAGGTGCCGATATTATCGATATTGGAGCAAGTTCGAGTAGGCCTGGAGCCACTTTGCTTAGCGCAAAAGATGAAATTGCAAGATTGAGTCCCATTTTAAAAAACATAAAAACCGAATTCCCCGAAGCCTTACTATCAGTAGATACTTTTTATAGCGAGGTGGCCAAGGCGGCTGTAGATCTGGGTGCTCATATTATCAATGATATTTCTGGCGGAAAAATGGACCCTGCGATGGCAAAAACAATGGCCCAGCTAGATGTGCCGTACGTGATGATGCATATGCTAGGCACGCCCCAAAACATGCAAAACAATCCAGAATATCAAAATGTTACTATGGCTGTAAGCCGATTTTTGTCGCAACAAATAAAAAAATTTATGGATGCCGGAGTAAGTGACCTTATACTCGATCCTGGTTTTGGTTTTGGCAAAACTGTAGAACACAATTATCAGCTACTTAATCACCTTGAAATATTAAGTGCATTTGAAAAACCAATTTTGGTAGGGTTTAGCCGAAAATCTATGATCAATAAAGTATTGGGTACTAAACCCGAAAATGCCTTAAACGGAACAACAATACTTAATACTATGGCTTTGCAAAAAGGTGCTGATATACTGCGTGTGCATGATGTAAAGCAAGCCAAGGAAGCTGTGAAAATCGTTACATTCGCCCAAACTCATTCTTAATGCCCTTTATTGATTTCAGAATATTAGACGCCATAGACATTCTGTTGGTGGCGTTTTTGCTCTACCAGCTTTACCGCTTGATAAAAGGTACCGTTGCCATCAATATTTTTTTGGGCGTAGCATCTATCTACCTCATATGGAAATTAGTAGAAGCCCTTCAAATGGAGCTTTTAACAGAAATATTAGGCCAATTTATTGGTGTTGGTGTTATAGCCTTAGTTATTGTTTTCCAACAAGAAATCAGAAAATTTCTATTACTACTAGGGTCCACCAATTTTACCCGTAAGAGAAAATTTTTTAGACAGTTAAAAATCCTCCGAAATGATACAGAAGAGGAGCTTGATCTTAGCGCCATAGTAGAGGCTTGCAATCATTTTGCCGAAACGCGAACCGGAGCTCTCATTGTATTGGAAAGAAAAAGTAGGCTAGGCAGTTATGTAGACACAGGAACTTACATAAATGGTCACGTTTCGGTAGGCCTACTCGAAAGCATTTTTAATAAATACTCTCCACTACATGATGGTGCAGTTATAATTAATAAAAACAAGCTATTAGCCGCAGGTTGCATACTCCCTGTAACCGAACGTACTTCTATACCAAGCCGCTTTGGACTAAGACATAGAGCCGCCCTGGGGATAGCCGAAAAAACAGATGCACTTACAGTGATCGTCTCTGAAGAAACCGGAGGCATTTCGCTAGCGGTAAATGATAGATTTGAACGCATAGCCAAAGGGCAGCTAAAAGAAAAACTAGCCGCTCACTTACCACAACAATCTTAGCTTTTGCCGTTACTTTCAAGCACAAAAGCACCATCTAGCATGGTATCCCATAATGCAATGTTATTTTTTGTAGCCCATTCGTCCCATCGCTTTTTTTGATAAAAATTAGACTTACCATACAATATGATGAGCTGGGGTTTACCACTACTTTCTCTGGGAGGATAGGCATTTGCCTGAGCCAGCCATACTGTGTTTTCTTCACATATTCCG
This sequence comes from Bacteroidia bacterium, assembly GCA_030427785.1. Classification (GTDB taxonomy): domain Bacteria; phylum Bacteroidota; class Bacteroidia; order Flavobacteriales; family Schleiferiaceae; genus Owenweeksia. The sequence continues at coordinate 12,510 of JAUICR010000065.1, forward strand.
TTTTGAAGAACGCAAAACAATTTCGAATTCCATCCTATCAAGTTATTTGATTTCATCAAGGCCGAACTGAGAATGTTTTCATGAGGCAAATAGTGACTTAACCTGGAAATATCTCTTGCCCATAGATGGTGTTTTACATGGAAAGTTAAGGCATCATCATCGTTGTAAAAGGAGGTATCACAAATAAGCACTCCTTGGCCTGCTTGATAAGCTCCCAGCACCAAGCCATTGGGCACTGCGTAAACAATACACTGGGATTGCTGATTGAGTTTTTTGCTTTCTATTATTTGGCTAAAGCTAAATAGTAATGTGAGCGTAAGTGCACTAAGCAACCGTAGATATCCACCAAGAAAAAACCAATTAAATATCAGCAAAATGATAGCGTAAAGTAATACGAGTTCAAATCGTGAAATATGTACCTGATCTATCAAGAAAAAGTCTAATTCCTCCACTAAACCTACTCCTTTGTTCATGAGGCTTAAAAACAAACTGTACAGGTCCACTAAGAAAAAAGGAATCCACCCTAGGGCTGATATTATTAGAGCAATGAGCCCTACGTACATCAAACCTGTTACTAGCGGAATCACCATCCAATTAGACACTAAAAAGAGAGATGGAAACTGATGAAAATAATACAGTCCCAATGGGAAAGTAACTATTTGCGCGGCTATAGAAACAGTAGTGATAGCCCAAAACTGTTTCACAAACCAATTACGAGGTACCCACAAAGACTGCATGCGGGGCTGCAGCCACACGATACCAAATACTGCAGCATAGCTAAGCTGAAATCCCACTTCAAACAAAAAGCCCGGATTCCACATGAGCAGAACAATGGCCGACCCCAAAATAGTATTGTAAATAGATGTATATCGCTTTAGCCCTGTGCCAATAGCCACAAACGTAAACATAGTGGCAGCTCGTAGCACAGAAGCCGACATACCCGTAAGAAAAGCATAAGACCACAGCAACATTACCAGTATCATAGTTCGGAGCAGCGTGCCGTATTTCATTTTTCCTAAGAAAAATAATAAGTAATAGGCCATTAAATACACAATACCCACATGCAGGCCACTTACGGCCAACACGTGCATAGCACCTGCCGAAGAGTAAGCTTTCATCAAATCATCTTGAATTTCATACCGATAGCCTAGAAGCAGGGCTTTGGTTACTGACTCTTGGTCCTTTGGTAAATTCCACGCTTCGATTACTTGCAAAAGCTTTTTGCGTGAGTCTTTTGCCCATTTAATTACTGCTTTTCCATTATTGCTAGAAACCAATTCCCAATGTGTACTATCTGCATAGGCTTGATAATAAATAGCTTTCAGGTTCAAAAAATCACGATAGTCAAACTCGTACGGATTCATTGGGCCGCGCAGCTCATTGATACCACCATCAAACCATATTTGATCGCCATACGACAAAGTTTCTGCGGCTTTTGATTTCTGTAGATAAAGCATAATATTCGACTCCCTAGCTGCTGTACCTGTACTATCGTTTACAGCAAGTATGCGAGCCTTTACACCAAAAGATCGCTCCTTTTCTTGTGGATCATCTAATAACTGAATAAGGCAGGATTCGATCTTGGTGTTATGAATTTCTAAATGATTCCTGGCTTGTAGCTCGGTATGAAAATGAGTTGCTACAATTCCACACAGAAAGAAGAAAATACTTTGGGTTACCCCAAAAATCCATCGAAATGAATAATTGCCAAATAGTTTTGAACTAAAAGCAGACACTAGTACAAGTACCGATGCCACAGCAATCAATTGCACCGAAAGTATGAAAGGCGTATCGACAAAATTCGCGAGAATAATACCGGCTGAGAAAATCAGGAAAACTCTAAAAACAGGATAACGCTGCCAAATCATAGATTTGAATCTAATTATACATCCTGTTGCTGTGTGGTGCTGATAACCACCCCACGGCTATCTATTCAGAAAAATACTTAATAATTACGTACTCGCCAAAAACATCTGAATAAGCAAGCGCATTAATACGTCATAGTCTTCATTATATGCGGCCATTCTTTTTCGGTGGTATTGAGTTTTGCGATACGATGAAACTCTACTATTTGCACCTTGGCAGCTTCGCGCAAATTATTAATCCCCTTTATACCTCTAAGCAGTTCATCCGTATTTGAGGTTCTCCTTTCAGTTATCATTGCCTCAATCTGAACTATCTGATTCATCCCAATCTCTAATTGTGAAAATGTAACGTCCATGGCATCAATGTGCTGAATTAAATTTCGCTTTCTACTATCTTCCTTTACCCGTTTGTTTATCGCCTTTCGGGTAGAACCCATAAAATCATTTTGTTCAGTATTTTTTACAGAATTATTGAGCTTTCCTGGATTCTTATCCATACCCACTAAAGTTTGCCACTGAGTACCCGATAGTTGCTTGCAAATTGCTACTCTACAGGCTACCAATTTATCTTGATATGCTTCTCGCTCTTTCTGCACTTGCTCAAAAAATACATTAAACTCGATCTCTCGTGTAGCTCTATTTAGCATTAGCGAGTTGAACTGTTTCGTTTGTTCCTGATAAATAGCTTCGTAATTCTCATTTAGGGTATTTAACTTATCTACCTCCTTCAATACGTTATCAAGCTGCGCCTCGTCCTGCACCACCTTTTTCACCCTAGTTTCCAAGTCATTCATAAGAAGAAACGTTTCGGTACCTTCAGAAAAAAGCATAGAGAACCAAGTAGCAATAATGAGTATCATAAAAAAGTATTTATTATTGAAGCGCCCGTTTTACCGGGTTGTAATTTAAAACGGTAAAACTAACCAAGCCTATCGGTTATTCTTTACCTGCTTGAGATTTCGATTGAAAATCGTAAAAACATAATTTCCGTATTGTCAAGCCGTATCTTAAATAAATGGGCATTTTACTAAAAAGCTTTCACTCATTTTGTACTGTCTATATTCCAAAGTTTACTTTTCTTTAGCACCTTTGATTATTGAACGAAACTTATGCTAAACAAAGCCATTTTTCTAATCGTACTTTTTTCGGGGTTGAACCTAATGGGGCAATCTAAACTAAAACCTATAAAACCCATTATTATGGAGGCAAAGGTGGTGGGCATACTCAGCGGAAATCCTAAGTTGGCCGTACTGTATATTACTAAGGTAGACAGCACTAA
>JAUICR010000066.1 GCA_030427785.1 Bacteroidia bacterium
TGATAAGTGGTGCCGAAAGTTTAATAGCTGTACAAAACTCTATTGATGCATAGCTTTCCACCTCATTTTTAAATTGCGCCACTACCATATAGCAATATCGCACACCGCGCTTTAATTCGAAGGTATCGGTATATGCAGTTGCCGAAAGGCCTAAGGTACTATCTAAAAAACTGTAACCCGTGTAGGCCGGCACTCCTGTTTCGCATTGGCTAGGAACAAAGCCATAACTGTCCTCACGTCTATAGATATGATACCCAATAGCTTCTTTACAAATACTTTCGTCCCAGCTTAAATCAATTATTTTCTCTCCACCAGTTGCTACCGGATTTTTTGGGGCGGGAGCCACCACAGTAATTTCGGCAGTATAAACATCTACTAAGGGAATCTCATTGCTGTTGATGGGGTCATCTTTGGCCTCAAAAGTTACATAATAGGGCTGCTGCCTTACATGATTGCAGGCTGTGTTCCAATTAAAAGTGCTTGTTACAGGGTTGCCTATTTTTAACAGAAAAGTGTCTGCGGGGTTTAGCACTTTAAAGGGGCTGCCAAATGCGGTAAGGGTAACTGGGTCACCGTCAACATCTGTTGCCGTTACATCAAAATTCAAATTGCTTCCAGCCTCCACACAAAAAGGTCCTACAGGTTGAATAACCGGGGGATTATTTTTACAATCATCAATGGTGATTTGCATGTCTCGAGTTACGTAGCCGATTTTTCTCCAGCCGTTGCCAGTTTTTCTCCATTCAGATATTTCAATAGCAAAATTGAACTGACCAATATTTTTTGGCACATCCCAGTATAAGTCGCCTTTTCCGCCATCTATTTCTACGCTGTCCTGCACAAAGTTGGGGTCATAGGTAGTAGGAATGATTACGTTTTTTGACAATCTACATCCCACAAGTTCATACGAAATGCTGTCTCCATCTGCGTCATAAGCACCGGGGTTATGCTCAAAGCGTTTGTTTAGGCAGCCATCATCAATAGGGGGATTAAGTAATACCGGTGAGCTATTTGGGCCAATACCTGCGTCAATCACAAATTCGCTTTGTACATAAAACGGAACATTTACAGATTGAGGAATATTGTTGATTCCGGCATTTCTATTGGGATCTTCAAAATAAACGGTGTAAAACCCATCGGATGTGTAAGTATGAGTTCCTTTGTAGATGTTTATTTTCACGTCATTTCCTACCACTTTTCCCATCCTTGCATTGGGGCAGCTTCCTATGGGCCCGTTAGATCGTTTTAAAGTAGAGCTCAAACCGTCACCCCAAAATAGATCGAGTTCACAGCGATCCGCATCTACCGATTCTTTGGTATAGGTTGTAATCGTTACTTCATAACTTCTACCCGTAAGATGCCTATAAGTTATCTCGCCAGCACGGTTGTGCGTGGCCAATAATGGCTGCAAACAGCTAAAAAAGAAAATAAGGGCTAATAATTTTTTCATGTAAAGAGCAGTGCTAACTTGTCTAAAATAGACCTAAGTAGTTGATATAACTACATTATCAGCACTATATTTTTAAAGAGTATAGGGTTTCATAGGGGTTGCCTCAAATAACAATACTTTTGCTACCAAATTTAATAAATTACTAGGATGAAAATAAGAGCAGCCAAGAGCTCTGAGCCCATAGCCTGTCAGGCAATTATTTTTCGAAACATTAGTGAACTTTCAAAGTTTAAGTTCACAAAAGAAGAAAAAGCTTATGTAGAATTAAGCATTGGAGACAAAAAGTTCACCACAGTTTCGATATTTCGTTATCCCCAGGCTTTTTATTTAGTTAAGGTTTCAGACGAAGGAATATTAAAACCTCAATTGCAAGAAAAGATTAGGATTCAAGGCAATAACCTTGTGACAAGCCTTACCCAGTCTAAAGTAGAGAGTGTAGTTGTATCTAGCGAAAGTGACGCCAACTGGGCATATTATTTTGCCGAAGGATTAGCTTTAGGCTCGTACCAATTCTTAAAATACTACTCTGATAAAGCGACTAGAAAAAACACGCTTCACACCATAGCTATAAAAGGTTTGTCAGCAGATAAGGCAGCCGAATTGAGTGCTATAATTAAAGGAGTGTACAAAGCACGTGATTTAGTTAACGAGCCTTTGAGTTACCTTACCGCCACCAAGTTGGCAGAAGAGGCAAAAGCAATAGGGCTAGAAACGGGTTTTGAGGTAGAGACTTTCAATAAGAAGAAAATAGAATCCTTAAAAATGGGAGGTTTATTAGCTGTAAATAAAGGAAGTATTGACCCACCTACGTTTTCTATTATTACGTACAAACCAAAGGGCGCCAAAAACAAAAAGCCCTTAGTACTAGTAGGCAAAGGAGTGGTATACGATACGGGTGGAATGAGCCTTAAGCCTACCGCAAACTCTATGGATAGCATGAAGAGTGATATGGGAGGCGCTGCTGCGGTAGTAGGAGCTATTACTGCTATAGCGGCAAGTAAGTTACCTTATAATGTGGTTGGCCTAATACCGGCAACTGACAATAGACCGGGTGGAAATGCCTATGTACCTGGCGATGTAATTACTATGTATGATGGTTCTACGGTAGAGGTGCTAAATACGGATGCCGAGGGCCGAATGATACTAGCAGATGCACTGGCTTATGCCAAAAAACTAAACCCCGAGTTGGTGATAGATTTAGCTACACTAACGGGAGCTGCTGCTGTGGCTGTAGGAAAATATGGTGTAGTAGCTATGGGAACAGCCTCGGAAAAAGTAAATGGAGAACTTAACAATGCTGGGAACGAGGTTTATGAAAGGCTTGCACACCTTCCATTTTGGGATGAGTACAATGACTTATTAAAATCTACCATAGCCGATGTAAAGAATATTGGTGGACGCGAAGGCGGAGCTATTACAGCAGGCAAATTTTTACAAAAGTTTACAGACTACCCATGGGTACACCTTGATATCGCTGGGCCAGCATTTTTGAGTGCCGCTGATAATTACCGTAGCCAAGGGGGTACAGGAGTGGGAGTACGGTTGCTATATGAATTTGTAAAGTCTCAAGCTAATGAGTCAAAATAGGAAGCCGGTAATTGGTATCAGCTGTGGTGATCTTAATGGGATAGGCATGGAGATCATCATGAAAACTTTTACCAACCCCGAAATGTTGGATTTGTGTACACCTGTGGTGTTTGCTTCTTCGAAGGTGGCTTCTTATCATAGGAAAGGCTTAGAAATGGAAAGCTTTAATTTTCATTTGGTTAAAGATTTGAAAAACCTGAATGATAGAAAGCCAAACTTGTTTCAAACCTGGGATGAAGATGTGCTACTAGACTTTGGTAAGTTGGATGAAAAAGTGGGTGCGTTTGCACTGAAGTCGCTAGAGCGAGCTTGTAAAGCCTACAAGGATGGTGATATAGACGCCTTGGTTACAGCACCTATTCACAAAAATAGTATCCAGTCTGATAGATTTAACTTTACGGGACATACAGATTATTTAGAAAGCATTTTTGAAGGTAAAGCTTTGATGATGATGGTAAGTGAAGAAATGAAAATGGCACTAGCCACCGTTCATGTGCCATTGTCGGATGTGAGGAGCAAGCTCAGCAAAGAGAGTTTGGTAAAAACAATTAAAGCCTTAGCTGAGAGCCTGAATTATGATTTTTTGGTTTCAAAAGCTAAAATCGGGGTACTTGCCCTTAACCCACATGCGGGCGATGGAGGTGTAATAGGCAACGATGATGATGCACTAGTGAGACCGGCTATAGCTGAGGCAAATGAATCAGGAGCTTTAGCTTTTGGCCCTTACCCAGCCGATAGTTTTTTTGGAGCGGGTAATCATAGTAAGTTTGACGTGCTATTGGCTATGTATCACGATCAGGGTTTGATACCTTTTAAATCTATGTCGTTTGGGCAAGGAGTGAATTACACTGCAGGTCTGTCAATTATTCGCACGAGTCCGGATCATGGAACAGGGTTCGATATTGCAGGAAAAAATCAAGCGAATGAATCATCATTTCGACAAGCTGTGTATTTAGCTTGCGACTTAGTGAAAAATAGAGCTATAAGCAAAAAGATTCATGAAAACCCCTTGACCATAAAAAAAGGAAAAAAAGAATATTAACCTCTGTTCAAAAGTTTTTATATCTTTGCCGGCTCTAATAAAACGAGGGTTGAAACGATGAAGTTAGACGATTTTAGCATCAAATTTTCAGGACTTGCTTTAGGGGAACATTCTTTTGATTTTCAATTGAATAACGAGTTCTTTTCCTTTTTTGATTTTGATGATTTTAATGCGTCTGATTTAAATGTTCAGGTAGACCTTTTAAAAAAGTCCAACGGTTTGGATATTGATATTCAAATCAGTGGAACGGTAGAGGTGCCTTGTGATATTAGCTCAGAGCCGTATGATCAGGAAATTGAGAGTGAGACCAGGCTTTTAGTAAAATTTGCCGATGAGTACGATGATTCGCAATTGGATATACTTGTACTTAAGTATGGCGAGCATGCAGTGAGTTTGGCGCAGTATTTTTATGAAATGTCAGTATTGGCAGTGCCATTAAAAAGAGTTTCACCATCATCAAAAGAGAAACAAATAATAGAAAAGAGCGAGTCTGCTGAGAGTACATCAGTAGAGGAGAAAGAAATAACAGATCCCAGGTGGGATAAGTTGAAGAACTTATTGAATTAAGAATTTTTATAAATAGAATAGACCATGGCACATCCTAAGCGCAAAATATCCAAAACAAGAAGGGATAAGCGTAGAACTCATTACAAAGCTGTTGCCCCTACTGTAGCTATTTGCTCAGTAACTGGCGAGGCACACTTATATCATCGTGCATATTGGCATGAAGATAAGCTTTACTATAAAGGTAAGGTAGTAATGGAAAAACAAGTAGCGTAAGCGATTAAAAGGTAGTTTTGTGCTACCTTTTTTTATTTATGATCAATATTGGCTTAGACATAATGGGGGGTGACTTGGCTCCCCTTGCTACGTTGGAAGGAACTCTAGCTTCACTTTCGCATCTAGGCACCGATACACAATTACATCTAATTGGGCCTTCCGAGGTTATTCTTAGTTTCTTTAAAGAAAAGGGAATACCTGTTCCGGATAATATTCAAATATCAGAAGCAACAGAGGTGATAGAAATGGGTGAGCATCCTGTAAAGGCGCTACAATCCAAACCCCATGCTTCGTTAAATGTGGGTTTCTCTATGTTGGCTAGTGGTCAGTTAGACGGTCTGGCCAGTGCTGGCAATTCTGGGGCTGTAATGGTGGCTTCGCTTAATGCATTAAAGAGTATACCTGGAGTTTCGCGGCCATGTGTAATGGGCGCTTTTCCCCAGCTCAATGGTTCGTATAATGTAGTGTTGGATGTAGGCATTAATGTAGATGTAAAACCAGAATTGCTGGTGCAGTTTGCCAAATTAGGAGTTATCTACTCAAAACAAGTTTTTGGTGTTAGTAATCCCAGGGTAGGGCTGCTAAATACCGGAGAGGAACCAACCAAGGGAAGTCTACTTTATCAAAAAACACACGAGCTATTGAGCAATTCAAAAGAGTTTACCTTTACAGGAAATATTGAAGCTCGAGAATTATATGATGATAGAGTGGATGTAGTAGTTTGTGACGGATTTACCGGGAATGTGCTTTTAAAGCAAGCCGAAGGTTTTTACCATTTAATCCAACAGAGAAACATCCATGATTCATTGTTAGAAAAGTTTAATTACGAGCTTTATGGAGGTACTCCAATTTTAGGGGTACAAGGCAATGTAATTTTGGGCCATGGAGTATCAAGTGCACGAGCAATTAGCAATATGATATTGGCCACAGAAAAAATAGCGAAAGCAAAATTATCAGATCACATCACAAAGGCATTTAATTAATGGCAATAACGGCAGCAATTACAGCAGTAGGTGGTTACATACCCGAATTTAGACTTACCAATAAGGTTTTAGAAACCATGGTAGATACTACGGATGAATGGATAACTAGTCGTACTGGAATCAAGGAGAGACGAATGCTAAAAGGAGAAAATCTAGGGACCTCTTTTATGGCAATTAAAGCGGCCGAAGATGTTTTGGCAAAAAGAAACTTAGACCCTAAGGAAATAGAGTTGGTAATATGCTGTACTACTACACCAGATATGCCCGTGGCCTCTACTGCTGCTTATATTGCTACACAAATTGGGGCGGTAAATGCTTTTAGTTTTGATTTACAATCAGCCTGCTCAGGATTTTTATATGGTTTGGAAACAGCGGCAAGTTACATTGCTAGTGGTAGGTACACTAAGGTATTATTAATAGGAGCAGATAAAATGTCGTCTATTATAGACTATACCGATAGAACTACCTGTGTGATATTTGGTGATGGAGCTGGAGCAGTAGTGATGGAACCCAATGAAGAAGGCTATGGTTTAAAAGATTCAATTTTGAGAACCAACGGGGCCGGAAGAGAGTTTCTGTATATAGAAGCAGGTGGCTCTATGATGCCGGCTAGCGAGGAAACCGTGAAAAACGGACAACATTATGTGCATCAGGTAGGACAGCAAGTTTTCAAATTTGCTGTAACCAATATGGCCGATTGCAGCGAAGAAATAATGAAGAGGAACAACCTGGTAGCTGATGATATTTCTTGGTTGGTGCCACATCAGGCCAACCTTAGAATTATCAGTGCCACAGCAAATAGAATGGGGATAGGCGAGGATAAGGTGATGGTAAATATCCAACGATATGGTAACACCACCAATGGTACATTACCCCTGTGCTTGTGGGACTACGAGAAACAATTGAAGAAAGGAGATAACCTTGTATTTGCCGCATTTGGTGGTGGATTTTCTTGGGGTTCTATCTACCTAACTTGGGCCTATGACCCAAGTTAATATTTTTTAGATTTGCGAATATCAACTGTAAACAATCCCAGAAATGGACATCAAAGAAATACAGAACTTAATAAAATTTGTTGCACGCTCAGGTGCAGCCGAAGTTAACCTTGAAACAGAGGACTTTAAAATTAATATCAAAACGGATGCAGCCTACAAAACAGAAGCGCAGGTGCCTCAAATGATATCAGTACCACAAGTGGCTCAGCCACAAGTGGCAGCGCCTGCCGCTGCTGCTCCAGCACCTGCTGCCGCTGCACCACCTGCCGCTGCCGAGTCTACTGACGATTCAAAGTATGTTACTATAAACTCTCCAATGATTGGAACTTTTTATAGAAGACCTTCGCCTGATAAGGACCTATTTGTAAATGTTGGTGACGAAGTAGGACCAGGTTCTGTAGTCTGTATTATTGAGGCTATGAAGCTTTTTAATGAAATTGAAAGCGAGATAAGCGGAACCATCTTGAAGATATTGGTAGACGATCAAGTACCAGTAGAGTACGATCAACCTTTGTTTTTAGTAGACCCTTCTTAGTAACATTGGCTCCTTAAGCCTTTTAAATTAAGCTCATGTTTAAGAAAATATTAATAGCCAATAGAGGTGAAATTGCTTTGCGTGTAATTCGTACGTGCAAAGAAATGGGCATAAAAACGGTAGCAGTGTACAGTACTGCCGACAAAGAAAGTTTGCATGTGCGTTTTGCAGATGAAGCGGTATGTATTGGTCCGGCTGCCAGTAGCGAATCGTATTTGAATATACCTAGTATTATTGCTGCAGCCGAAATCACAAATGCCGATGCTATTCATCCCGGGTATGGCTTTTTATCCGAAAATGCCAAATTTTCAAAAATTTGTGCAGAGAATGGCATCAAGTTTATTGGAGCCTCTCCCGAAATGATTGAAAGAATGGGAGATAAGGCTTCTGCCAAATCTACCATGAAAGAAGCTGGGGTGCCAACGGTACCAGGCTCAGAAGGTCTCCTCGAGTCGTTTGAGCAAGCACAGGAAATAGCCGCTGAAATGGGTTACCCCGTAATGCTAAAAGCTACTGCCGGTGGTGGTGGAAAAGGAATGCGCGCAGTTTGGGCGGCTAAAGATCTACTTAAGGCGTGGGAAGATGCAAGACAAGAGTCTGCGGCTGCCTTTGGCAATGATGGGATGTACATGGAGAAGCTAATTGAAGAACCTAGACACATCGAAATTCAAATAGTAGGTGACGTAAATGGAAAGGCCTGTCATTTGTCTGAAAGAGATTGTTCGATTCAGCGTAGGCACCAAAAGCTCACAGAGGAGACACCTTCTCCTTTTATGACCAAGGATTTAAGAAAGAAAATGGGTCTTGCTGCTGTAAAGGCAGCAGAGTTTATAAAGTATGAGGGCGCTGGTACTATTGAGTTTTTGGTAGATAAGCACAGGAATTTTTATTTCATGGAAATGAATACAAGAATTCAAGTGGAGCACCCAATTACCGAGCAGGTTATAGATTATGATCTTATCAGAGAACAAATAAAGGTAGCTGCCGGAATTCCAATTTCTGGTAAAAACTATGAACCACAGTTACATTCTATAGAGTGTAGAATAAATGCGGAGGACCCTCATAATGGTTTTAGACCATCTCCTGGTAAAATAACAACCTTTCATGCCCCAGGTGGTCATGGTATTCGCTTGGATACACATGTGTATGCAGGGTATGTAATTCCTCCATATTACGATTCGATGATTGCTAAGTTGATTACTACTGCTCAAACACGTGAGGAAGCAATTGATAAGATGCGTAGGGCTTTGGATGAATTTGTGATAGAGGGGGTAAAAACTACTATTCCGTTTCACAGGGCCCTTATGGACAATGAAGATTATTTAGCTGGAAATTATACCACTAAATTTATGGAGGACTTTAAATTGTAGGACTTTATAAATTGATACATAAAAATGCCCGGAAACAGATTATTGTTTCTGGGCATTTTTTTGTTGATAGAAGTTTCTAGCCTAAGGATTTTTAGTAGTCCTTTAGATAAAGTCTTGGGGTTGGGATGCTGTGTATATTAAAAAGAAAAGCCCATCTGAATCTTCAGACGGGCTCTTTTAAAAAGCTAGATTTCTTCTAATTACTTTGTGCCGTTGGCAAAAATGGTAAGTGAGCCAGTTAGTTCCTTACTAATGTGCTTTAATCCACCAGCACCATCTGGAATATCACCACTTACTTTTACAATATAGTAATACACACCGTCTGCTACTAAGGTACCACTGTTTTGATCCAAACCATTCCAAGCCAATTGGTCAATAGGTTTTGAATCTTCATATACAGGCTTTCCCCAGCGGTTGAAAACTGATACGCTAGCATCTGTATACCCCGCACTAATTAGGCTAAAGACATCATTATTGTTGTCACCATTAGGTGTAAAAATATTGGGCACTTTTACATAATATTCAGGTGTAACAGGAGGTTGGTCACACTCTACTTGATAGTACAGCCAGTTTGATTCAGAAACATAACTGTTTCCTGGGTTCAAAAAGTCGGTACAGAATACCCTGAATACATATAAACCACTCGTATCTCTGTTTACTTCACAATCCGGATAAAGATAATCCTGGTCAAAATAGTTTTGGGAAGGACCGTTTAAGGTTCCCCAATTAAACTGATTGGTAAGGGTATCATACTCTCCCATTTGTAATTCATATGCTCCATCTTGCCAGCCGTTGTACACGGTCCAGTTATAATTTACTCCATCATCTGTTGGGAGCACTGAGTCCTTCAAAAGAATTGAGAAAATGCGCCTGGTAGTCGGGTAAGCTTTACCGCTAATAACTGCTTGTACTCTATACTGATACTGACTTTGATCCACATCTATGGGTTGTAGAGATGTATCCTTATACGATCGCAGGTTTACTGCCCCGGGTTGATTCAAGGATTCAAGGATATAATATTGGTCATCCATACTGGCTCTCAAGATATTCCAAGCTGTAAATGCGGATGGCTCAATAGTATTGGGGTTTATTTCCCAATTAATATCAATTTCACGATCCAGGTTTACCGTAACATTGCTGATATCATATACGGGATATATACAGGTATCAATCCTAATAATAATGGCAAAGTATTTTGAAACAGGGAAACCGCACTCATTCATTAGGGTATTTCCATCAGTACCAGTTTTAATATATAACAGGAAGTCACCCACAGTATCAAGAGCTTTGTGAAGGTTGAGGTCAACCTTACGAGTAAGTAGATCGGGTTGACAATTTGTATTTACACTAGTAACAGGTCTCAATACTCCATCAGGGCCAATAATTCTAAATTCGGATCCGTTGGCAGCAAAGGAGTCACATACAAGGCCTTTGTCAAATTCAATGGTGACTATAGAGTCAAAACAGGCGTAGGGTACGACCGGCAATCGCATTACATACTCGCCATTTCCATTTAAAGCTGAGTCGTTTCCAAATACATTTACACCAAAAGTGCTTCTCAAACTATCATTTGGATATAAGGCCGTTCCAGCAGGTTTTCCTGTAACAGGGTCTACCACGGTAGAGTCTATAGTAATACCAGCTGTAGCATTTGGGTTACAAGTAGCAACCACTGGCACCTGCAGCTCCCTAATAGCGGTACCTACTAAGTAGTATTGGGCAAAGGTGGAGTCAAATCGGTATTCTTCAACAACAATTTTCAATACCACATTTTCAGGTTGTGATGGTTGAAAGAAAAAGGTTCCATTTTTTGCATTAAGGTTAAAACCACTAACAGTAGACATTGGTTGAGAAGTAGAATATCCAGGAGCCCATGCAATAGGAGTATTTTGAGCACTCCAAGGCTGTTGAAGTGTAAAACGTAAAGAGTCAAAATCAGGCTCTACGGCATTTTGCGACCACACAAATGGAGAGGCTGTATTAGAACAAAAGGACTTTGCGGCAGGATTAACAAATGCTGGAGAAGTATTTTCACCCCTCGTGTTGTTCAAGGTCGATTGAATATAGAAGTTAGCATTGGCAGGCCCGTTAGTAATGTTTCCATTTCTACAGCACAATTGCCACCAAAATCTATAGTTGGCACATTTACCAGGTAGGATTACACAATTTTTATAAATATGCTGACTGATTTGATAAAGACCAGGGTCATTAGAGTTGATACAAGGCGTGTAGTTAGGAATATTCCAACCACCGTCACCAGCATCTCCGGGCGAACCGGGAGGTGGTTGTACCCTTGACATGTTTAAACTAATATTAGAATAGCAGCCCGAAGCAATATTTAAAGTAGTAGAAGCGGGTAAACCAGCAGAACTGGTGCTGTTTCTACGATAAACGGTTAGTGTAATACAATAATGGTAGGGAATCCCCGTGGAGTCTCCAATGTACTTATAGGTAATTTCACCTCCAGCAGCATGCGAAGCAGTTGCTGTTTGGTTAAAACCTAAAATAAAGAAGCCTAAGCTAAATAAGAATACTAATTTTTTCATCTCTCTTGGTTTTTTGGCACAAAGTGTATTGAGCCCCTAAAAGTAACTTTATGTTGATAATTCGCAAAAGTACTTTATGAAAATTAAAGGGATAACTTATTTAGGGAGGCATTCAGCGATTAATCGAAATTGTTAATAAGTATCAGTCACCTCAAAATTGCTAATTTGGTGACTGATACGGTATAGGTGTAGTTTTTAACTGATAGTTACTTTTTAGCCTTATTTCGTTCCATTAGAAAAAATGGTGAGAGAACCTGTAAGTTCATCGCTTACTTGCTTGGTACCCCCTAAGCCATCGGGTACATCACCTGTTACACTTACTACGTAATAGTACACACCATCGGCCACTTGCGAGCCACTGCTTTTATCTTTTCCATCCCAGGCAAGCTGGTCTATCGGTTTAGATGCCTCAAATACGGGTTTTCCCCATCTATTAAATACGGTGACATAGGCGTTGGTGTAACCCGCACTGTGTAGGCTGAAGAAATCGTTTTGGCCGTCATTATTTGGTGAAAACACGTTGGGTACCTTCACATAAAGCTCAGGAGTTGCTGGCGGACGCCCGCATTCCAACTTGTAGTATAGCCAATTGGATTCTGAAGTAAAGGAGTTTCCGGGATTAAGAACATCGGAACAGATTACTCTAAATGCATACAACTTATCTGTATCATTATTGGGTGTGCATTGTGGCCAGTAGTAGTCCTGTTCAAAATAGTTTTGGGCCGCCCCATTGGCGTTTACAGAGTTCCAGGTAACGAAGTTATTCTGCGATGGATCATATTCTGAATAAACCAAATCATAGGCTCCATCGGCCCAGCCATCATACTCGGTCCAACTGTAGGTAGCGCCATCGTTAGTAGGCAGCACAGTATCTTTCAAAAGAATAGAGTAGATTCTGTTTGATGGAGCTAAATGAGTTCCATTTTGCACCAATTGCACTCGATATTGAAATCTAGAGTGATCTACATCAAAAGGATCTAAGCTGGTGTCTCTATAAGACCGTACGTTTACATCTACGGTATTATTTAATTCTTTAATAATATAGTACTGATCATTTTCATTGGCTCTCAGAATATTCCAAGAGGTAAACACTTTTGGCTCAAAACTATTAGGGTCTATTTCCCAGTTAATGTCAATGTCTTTATCAAGGTGTACAGAAACGTTTGTAAGGTTATAGTCAGGAATAGGGCAGTTGTTTACTCGAATTATTACAGCAAAAAAGCCGTCTAGGGCAAATCCACACTTGTTTACCAAGGTATTATCATCCGAGCCTTTTTTTATTTGGAGCAAGTAATCGCCATTTACATCCAGGGGCTTGTGCAATAGCAGGTCAATGTTTTTGGTCACCAAATCTTTTCTGCAATTGTCCAGTACTCCTATTACGGGTCTCGGAACTTTATCAGGGCCAATAATTCTAAAATCTGTTCCATCAGGGGCTACTGTCTCGCAGTAAATTCCATCGTCAAATTTTACATGTACGATGCTGTCAAAGCAGCTGTAATCAATCACCGGAAGGTTTACTAAAAAACTTCCTGGATTGTTTGGGTCAGGAAAACTATCCGAATTGGAAATTCGGGACACTTGAAAAGCATTGAGTAAACTATCGGAACTAATTGCTTGCGAAGGAAAGGAGCCGGCAGAAAACTGTGGGCCATTATAGGCCGAGGTATTACAATTGGCACTAGATACTACAGGCACCTGGAGATCTCTAACCGAGGAGCCATTGATAACCCAGCCTAAGCTAGTGAGCCTATACTCGGTTACTTTAATATTAATTACCACCACTTCTTGCTGGCTTGCCGTAAACCTGAGTGTACCGGTTCGGTTATTAAAGTTAATTCCGGTGAGGGTAGACATGGGTTGGTTTTTAGAATAACCTTGTGCAAATACCATAGGTGCAGGGGATGTGCAAGAACCTGCTTGAGGAATTCCAAATTCATAGAACAAGCTATCTCCATCGGGTTCTACCGCAGCTTGCGACCATATAAAAGGTGTGCCAGCGCAAAAGCTCTTGGCAGCGGGGTTTACAAACTTTGGACTCGTATTAGGACCAAGAATACTATTGAGGTCAGCAAAAATGGTGAAGTTGCCCGAGGTCGTCATATTATCACTTCCGTTTCTAGCATTTTGAGAGTAGGCAAATCGGATATCTGCACATTTACCAGGTAAATCTACCTGAGTGTAAAAACGGTAGGCTTCCGTAAATACTAGTCCTTGGGCATTGGGGTTTACACAATCAAGCAATTCGGGTGTTTTAATACTACCCGGGTAGCTGCCTGGCAGCGTATCACTTCCTGGTTTTAAATT
Organism: Bacteroidia bacterium; assembly: GCA_030427785.1. Classification (GTDB taxonomy): domain Bacteria; phylum Bacteroidota; class Bacteroidia; order Flavobacteriales; family Schleiferiaceae; genus Owenweeksia. The sequence continues at coordinate 13,596 of JAUICR010000066.1, forward strand.
AAAAGGAAGTAAAGGAGCATTGACAGTGATGGTGCCAAAACAGCTTGATGTGATACATATAGGAGCAGGGCAATATCCTGGGCACATAGATACACCACTAATATCTCTGTACACTATTAAGTATACGTCATACCTATTGGGATGCTGCGGAGTTCCAACATATTCATACCAAATTTCGCCACCGGCAAAATGGCTGGCATTAGCGTTGAAGCTGTATCCTGTGCATATTATTGCAAAGAATAAAAACGTAATAATGTTTTTCATATCTGTTGGGTTTTTGATGGTTTAGTGCATATTGTGGAATTGAAAGTAGTAGAAGCGGTGGTGGAAAAACAGAGGCGACTAGGATACCGTAAGAAATTCATGTCTGAGTGTGGAAATAATTTATTTTGCGAAATCCGCTTTTTTGCAAATCGTTTACTCAATGAGGAGGGGCTTATGACCTAATTGTTTTTTAAAAAACATTTGCAATTAGCTTATTTTCGCGGCTTTAAGAGAGATTGACTATGACTGGAATGAAAAACATTCGAAACTTTTGCATCATTGCGCATATTGACCACGGTAAAAGCACTTTGGCCGATAGGTTATTAGACTCTACCAAAACGGTGACGGAGCGTGAAAAGAAGGAGCAACTCCTTGATGACATGGACCTTGAGCGCGAGCGTGGCATTACTATTAAAAGTCATGCTATACAGATGAGGCATATTAAAGATGGCGTGGAGTATACCTTTAATTTGATTGATACTCCAGGGCATGTTGATTTCTCATATGAAGTTTCTAGAGCAATTGCCGCCTGCGAAGGTGCACTCCTTATAGTGGATGCAGCTCAAGGAATTCAGGCACAAACCATATCGAACTTATACTTGGCCCTAGAGCATGATTTAGAAATAATTCCTGTGCTCAATAAAATTGATTTACCTAGTGCCAACCCAGAAGAAGTAAAAGATCAGATAATAGATTTGATAGGCTGTAAGGATGAGGACATACTTTTGGCTTCAGGCAAAACGGGAATGGGAGTTCCCGAAATACTGGATGAGGTAGTAGATAAAATTCCACCTCCCGTTGGAGATGAAGAAGCCCCTTTGCAGGCTTTGATTTTTGATTCAGTATATAATTCGTATCGCGGAATCGAAGCCTTTTTTAAAGTGGTAAACGGAACCATAAAAAAGGGAGAGAAAGTAAAGTTTATGAATACCGGCAGTACCTATTATGCCGATGAAATTGGGATTTTAGGTTTAAAGCAAATTCCTGTAAAGGAGCTGAAGGCGGGCAATGTAGGCTATATCATTTCTGGTATAAAAGAAGCCAAAGAGGTAAAGGTGGGTGATACTATTACTAGTATGGAACGCCCTGCGGCCAAAGCCATAGAGGGATTTGAGGAAGTGAAACCAATGGTATTTGCGGGAATATACCCAGTAGATACCGAAGATTTTGAAGAGCTTAGAGCTTCACTTGAGAAGCTTCAATTAAATGATGCTTCGCTAACTTTTGAGCCTGAGTCATCTATGGCCTTAGGCTTTGGTTTTCGATGCGGATTCTTAGGAATGTTGCACATGGAAATCATTCAAGAGAGATTGGAGCGTGAGTTTAAAATGACCGTGATTACCACCGTGCCCAACGTAAGCTACTATGCTTATATGAAGAAAGACCCGGGAACACGTGTAATTGTAAATAACCCTACCGAGTTTCCTGATCCTACCAAGCTGGAGCGAATGGAAGAGCCTTTTATCAAGGCACAGATTATTACCAAGTCAGATTACGTGGGTACTATCATGAACCTGTGTATAGAAAAGCGCGGAGTACTTAAGAATCAAACGTATTTGACTTCTGAGCGTGTAGAGCTCAATTTTGAAATGCCCTTAGCCGAAATTGTATTTGATTTTTACGATCGATTAAAATCACTTACTCGAGGTTATGCATCTTTTGATTATTACCCTG
>JAUICR010000067.1 GCA_030427785.1 Bacteroidia bacterium
AAGATTTACGCACTGAAGGAATATAGAAAAAACACGCGACATTGTCGCGTGTTTTAGAAACTTATGATTCTAAAGTTTCTTTTGAAAAATCCACTTATAGAGCCGTTTAATACTCAATTCGAAACTGTTCCTTTTGAAGAAATTCAAAATTCTCATTTCTTGCCTGCTATAAAGTGGGCCATAGCTGAAGGTAAAAAAGAAATAGAAGCGATCATTAGCAATCCAGATGCTCCCACTTTTGCAAACGTAATAGAAGCATTGGAAAATAGCGGCACATTTGTGTCAAGAGTATCTGAGATATTTTACAACCTGAATAGTGCCGAAACCAATGAGGAAATTCAGAAAATAGCTCATGAGTTTTCGCCATTGCTAAGTGAATACGGTAACGACATCATGTTAAACTCGGCTCTTTTTGATAAAGTAAAAGCTGTATACGATGCTGAAAACCCTGGGTTGACCAAAGAGCAACAAATGTTGTTAACCAAGACCTATAGAGCCTTCTCTAGGAATGGTGCAAACCTTAATGAAGAGGATAAAACTGCCTTGCGGGAAATGGACAAAACGCTTGCAGGTTTGTCCTTAAAATTTGGGGAGAACGTACTTGCCGAAACCAACGATTTTGAAATGGTAATCTCTAATGAAGAGGACCTAAAAGGTTTGCCAGAATCTACAATAGAGGCAGCAGCCGAAGCAGCTAATGAGAAAGGTATGGACGGTAAATGGGTTTTTACACTTGATTACCCTAGCTACATACCCTTTATTACTTATGCCGAAAACCGAAGCTTACGTGAAGAAATGACGAAGGCTTTTGGAAGCAGGGCTTTTAAAAATAATGATAGAAATAACGAAGCTATTGTGCTGCAGCTAGCCAAGCTAAGGCAAGAAAGAGCACAGTTGTTGGGTTTTAAAAATCATGCTGATTATATGCTACAGGAGCGAATGGCTGAGTCAGCAGATAATGTACTTTCTTTCTTGGAGAAATTACTGGTAGCAGCAAAACCATTTGGCCAAAAGGAAGTAGAAGAGCTTAAAGACTTTGCTGCAAATCTTGACGGAATAGAGGATCTGAAAAAATGGGATTTTGGCTATTATAGTGAAAAGGTAAAGCAACAGAAATTTGATATTGATGATGATACCTTAAAGCCTTATTTCAGTTTAGAAGATGTAAATAAGGGAGCCTTTACGGTAGCCGAAAAGTTGTATGGCATTAGCTTTAAAGAACGTACCGATATCCAGAAGTACCACAAGGATGTGAAGACTTATGAAGTGCTGGATTCTGATGGTTCGCATTTGGCAGTACTGTATGCTGATTTTTTTCCAAGGCCAGGCAAACGCAACGGTGCGTGGATGACAAGCTACCGAAATCAAAAAATGGAAGGTGAAAAAAATGTACGTCCGCACATCAGCATCGTATGTAATTTTACCAAACCTACTAAGACAAAACCTTCCCTTTTAACCTTTCAGGAAGTACTAACACTATTTCATGAATTTGGACATGCATTGCACGGCATTTTGGCCAATGGCACGTATGCAAGCCTTAGTGGTACTAGCGTGTTTTGGGATTTTGTAGAGTTGCCTTCTCAAATAATGGAGAATTGGTGCTATGAAAAGGAATGCCTTGATTTGTTTGCAAAGCACTACCAAACAGGCGAAAAGATTCCTTCGGAAATTGTAGAAAGGTTAAAAAGCAGTGCCACTTTTTTAGAAGGATACGCCACAGTACGGCAGGTGAGTTTGGCCAGAATAGATATGTCCTGGCATGCGGCTGATGTAAGTGCAGTTTCATCGGTGCCCGAGTACGAAGCGGCTGTATTGAAAGAAACCGATTTGATAGAAAACGTGCCTGGTAGTAACGTTTCTACCAGCTTTAGTCATATTTTTCAGGGAGGGTACTCGGCAGGGTATTATAGCTACAAATGGGCCGAGGTATTGGATGCCGATGCTTTTGAATACTTTTTACAAAAGGGAATTTTTAATCAGGAGGTAGCGTCTAAATTTAGAGAACTACTTGCAGCAGGTGGTAGTCAGCATCCAGCCGAATTGTATCGAACTTTTAGAGGGCAAGATGCTGATCCAGTGGCATTGCTCCGCAGAGCAGGCCTGGTAGCTTCTGATACTCAAGTACAGGTTTGATATTCCTATTGTATCTATTGTACTGTGGTGAGCCCTAAAACGTTAGTTAAAAACGCGCTTATTTCTTCCTCCACTATTTGATAATCTTTTGATTTTATGGAAGACGCTATTACGTGATTTTGTGGTGATGCAAGCCCTTTGTGTTTTTGGTAATCAGCAGCTGTGCCAAGCATGCTGTGCATTTCTATAATGGCGTTTACGTCTACCACTTCATCCTGATGGTCCTCATCCTGGTAATAATAGAGGCTAAGCACAGGGCAGGTAATTTTTTCAAAGACTTCCTCTAGCATGGTAGTCTCCAATAGTTCTTCAAGCTGTACGGTGGCTTCGGCCGGATAAATGCTATCCCAGTACAAGCCTGCATCGGGCTCTGATTGCACTACTGTGCGGTAGTCGCCTCCATATACAATCTTTGCTATTTCCGTGCCCCACGGGTCATTTAGCAATACGGCCGCAGGGTTTCTAACCTTTACGTTAGGTGATAAATTTATTAAGCCCATAATTTTTTCTGGAAATTCAGAGGCTAATTTAAGAGCCAATGTACCACCAGTAGAAGTAGACATAATGATCAACTTTCTACCAAGTTTTGTTGCTATGGCCATTTCCTCCAGTGCCGACTCGTATAGTTTTTCAGCACTAAAATTGTGTAAACTATTGGCCGCATAACCATGCGAATGTAGTCTTGCTAAATATAGATTCGCACCAAATCTTCGTGCTATGTTTCGGTGTACGGGGTCACCCTCCATTTGGCTTGCAGAAAAGCCATGCAGATACAAAATGGCAATATCTGTACTACTGATACTATCATTGGCCCAAATAATTTTGGCAGCATTATTAGGTCGCAATTCTAATTTTGATTCACGATTGTTGATGTACGTTTCCAGTTCTACTAGATTATCTGGCACATGCGGCAACTCTGTAGCGTACACGGGAGTTTCGGGGCGAGGGCCTATTAAGTACAGTACTGCAACAAACAATATGGCTACCGCCACTCGTATTAATGTTTTCACGGCTTCACTTCTTTTACGTTCTCCAAAATATAATTGAAGTCTTCTAGGTTGGTGTCGTTTAATTTTAGCGTTCCTACAAATGTTACTACCTCATCCGTTTCATATTTTTTATGGTTTCCGCTAAATTTTAAGCTAAGCACACTCTCGGGGCCAGCACCACCACAAAAGAAACAATTGCTAAAAGGATAGGCCGATAGGGCATAGGTGCCATCCGTTACATCCATAGGAATCACATATCCCTTAATTATTACTTGTTTTCCGTTGAGTTCTTTTATCTGTTTTGGAAAAACCGGGTAGAGATACCAAGCCTCGTACTCGGGATAATACTTATCCTCAAAATCTACTTTGGCTAAAAATTTCCAATCTATCAGCTTGGCAGTGCCAGATTGGGCTTTGGCAGTAGCACCGAAACTCAGAATGGTAAATAGAATGATCAGGTGTTTCATTATCCGTGAATGTTTGCATTATAAATGATGAAAAATAATCCACTTCCGTCACGTACTAATTTCAGTTTTCCTTTTATCAAAACAAATTCGTCCGTAGCAAATCTTGCAGGGCTTTTTTCAAACCTTAATTCTACCACAGTTTCAGGTCCTGCGTTTCCGCAAAAAAAGCAGGATGAAAATGGATTTTTTGAAAGTGCATATTGCTTTGCCTCTAAATCTATTGGGATTAGGTATCCTGCAAGGGTAACTTCTTCACCCTCATATTGTTCTACAAGTAATTTAGGAAACTTCGGCTCGTAATCCATGTTGCCATCAGGGCTGGTATTTAGCTGATAGGTTGTCATTCCCAAAATTTCCCACACCAAGGGCTTTTGTGCAAAAGCCAAGCAGCTTATGGAAAGAAAAAGAGTGAGAAAAAAGGCTTTATGCATTAGCTAATACTTTTGAAATTGAAATACGATAGGCCTGTATAGCAGGTAAAATGGCTGCCAACAATCCCAGGCTTAAAACAATGGGAAGTATAATTAATTCATCTGTCCCAATAATATTTATATCAAAAGCGTACTGATACGAATCTTGTGCCATTTTTGACATCATAATAAGACTGATTTTTCCAAACAAAAGGCCAGCGAGATATCCAGCAAATGAAATAAAAAGTCCTTCCAGTATTACCATACCTAGTAGTTGTGTGCGTGAGGCTCCCATGCTTCGCATTAATGCCAATTCCACTTTGCGCTCTTTGAGCGATTGGAACATCGAAATAAAAATGCTAATTACTGACAGGCTGATAATAAGTATGCCTAAAGCTTTTAGTGTTTTTACCCCTGTGCCCATCAACGAAAATAATCGGTTCACTTCTATCGCTGGTAATGCTGCCTGCATTTGGGTTTTTTCATTAATCATTCGCGGCAGAGTCATCATGGCCATAGGGCTTCTGAAGGTTATAAGCCCTGCGGTTATTTCTTTTTCGGGGCCAGAGTCATGGTGTGCTGCCCATACGCTATTGGGGCTGGTAAGTATTAGTTTGTCTGCTACGGTGTTGGTTTTATTCATAATACCAACTACTATATTGTGTACATGATCGTGGCTTTCTACAGATTCTGTTAAACCATGGCTACTGCTAAATTCACTGCCAATCTTCAGCCCGGTATTATCAGCTACCATAGATCCTATCACCACTTCGTTTACCTCATTCCACCATACACCTGATTGTAGTTCTGCCTGGTAATGTTTTGGATAATCTAAACTAGTTCCTATTATTCTATAGCCTTTATAATTATCACCATAAGCCAGTGGTATGGCACCTGATACCATTGGGTTTTTTGCCAACTTTTCAAATTCATTTAAACTGATATTGCCGGTAGGAGCATCTACCTGATATACGCTGCTTAGTATAAGTTGTAATGGGCTTCCTTTGGCCCCCACCACCATATCAATGCCTGCAATATTTTTGGTGAACTGATCCTCCAATTTTTTGGAAGTAGCCATTAGCAAAAGGATGATACCTACACCAAAAGAAAGAAGTAAAATACTAAGTAAAGCTGATAAAGGCTTATGTCGAATATTGTTGATACTTACTTTGGCGATATTCATAACTCAAGATGCTTTTCAAATTCATTTTTTAATCGCTTGTCGTGGGTAACTACAATAAGGTTTGCCCCACATTGTTTCGAGCTTTCTTTTAGCAATTGCACCACTCTGTGGGCATTATCGTCATCTAATGCACTAGTGGGTTCATCGGCTAGCAAAAGGGCAGGTTCATTTATCACTGCTCTAGCAATGGCCACACGCTGTTGTTCGCCTATGCTCAGCTGGCTAGGAAAACTATGTAGCTTGCCGGCTACTTGCATTTGTTCGAGAACTTCTTGTATCCGCTTCTTGTTTTCGGGCCTTCCGGCCAAAATTTGAGATAGCAACAAGTTATCCTGCACCGAAAGGGATTTTACAAAATAAGAACGTTGAAAAATCAAACCGATATTATTTCCCCTGAATTTGTCCATCTTGCGCTGGCTTAATTCATTGAGGTTGGTAGTGTCAATACGTACGATTCCTGCGCTGGGCTTTAGCAACCCACCTAATAGGTGTAGCAAGGTTGTTTTGCCTTTTCCAGACTGGCCTACTATCAGCAGGTTTTCTTCCTTTTCGAGCTGAATTTGTGGAAAGGAAAATGCTACATCCGAATTGTATTGAAATTGAAGATTTTTGGTTTCTACAGACATTATCTTTGTTTCAAGTTTGCAAATCTACCTTTAAAAGAACTTATAACAGAACATGAAAACTTTAGTTTTAGGAGCAAGTCATAATCCAAATAGGTATTCATATTTAGCTATAAAAATGCTACAAGAATATGGGCACGAAATAGTGGCGATAGCCAAACGAGCAAGAAGGGTAGAAGACTGGGAAATACTGGAAGGAATGCCGGATATTAAGGGTATACATACGGTTACACTTTATCTTAATGCTGGTAACCAAAAGGGCTATTACGATTATATCCTTGGCTTGAAGCCGAAGCGGGTTATTTTTAATCCCGGGGCCGAAAATCCAGAGCTATATTCACTTTTGCAAAAAAACAATATAGAGGCAATGGAGGCTTGTACCTTAGTAATGCTTAGAGTGAAGCAATTTTAGTTTTTTCTAAAAAAGTAAGTGCTCGGGCATTTCTTCTTCGTTAAGAATAATTTTTAACTCACGGCCGTAGTTCTTAAACTCATCTAGCAAGAAACAGGAATTTTCATCAAGCAATTGGTCGCACATACCTGCGTTACGAACTTTTAACTCCAAGTTGATGGTTGGTAATGGCCTATCTTCTCCCGAAACAGAATAATACAATACGGGTACCCCTTTTACACAACCGCTAAAACTATAGGAAACAAAAAGCATGTTTTCTATTACTTCATACTCTGCCACCATTCCTTGGGTATGCTCTAAGTGGTCGTCCATAGCATTGCTGCTTATGGGTTCTAAACATTCTACCGGGCCGTTGGCGTCATCATTAGTGCTAAGCGCAGCAGGGCCTTTACACGACAAAAGAATGGCAACACCGGCCAAGCATAGAAACTTCATGGAGTATTATTTTGCGATTACTATGCGTACAGTGCTAGTGATTAAGTTTTGCTTAATGCGCACAAAATACACACCGTTTGCTGCATTTTCTAGAAAAATTTCTGTGGGTGTACCTGGTGTAGGCTGAAATGAAGTAGACTGAACCAGCTTAGCCGAGACATCATAAATTTGAATATCAATTTCATCGGTTGCTGTCCCTCCCGAAATAAATATGGAAGAAGTAGTGGTCAGTAGAGTGGGGTTTACTTCTATTGGATCTACCACCGGCACAGGGGTAGTATCATTGCACAAAGAGCCTTCTAATACTGTAACACCAGATCCTATGGGGTCCAGCCAAGGTTTCATTTGATTGACTTTACTAGTTCCGTTGCTAACCCAACTAAAGCTAAGTTTTCCAAAATAGTCTAAGCCCGAAGGGTTGCTGCAGGTAGCAGCACCACCTGTAAGTGATCCTGTGAATAACCCGTTTGCATTTAACAAAGCGCTACCTGAAGAACCTCCCTCTGTTACTCCTTGTCCGTTTGCCGTGGTAGCCCAGTTTACTAGCCAATGGGTACCACTTACTGTGCCTGCATACGAACCACTCACAGCAGGGTTTGTGTAGGTAGATATTTTTTTAATATCGCCTTGCGGCTGATGAATCACTACACCACTTGTTGGCCCGGTAGTGCTTCTGTCCCATCCCATAAAGTATGGGGTGATAGAGGCTGGTAGGCTTGAGTTTAGCTCCATCAAAATAAAGTCGCTACCTGTATCACCACCTTGGTCATCGCTTCTGGCCAATAAGTGTGCACCTGTTACCGCTACATATTTCACTTGGTTTTCGTTGGTGGGATTTATGCATGTAGTGCTCTCATAGTTGAAATAAAACACCCATTGGTTCATATCAGTGCTACTCACAAAATTTCCTCCTTTTAGTCCACAATGTTCGGCAGTGTGCATCAATAAGCGACAGTCGCCAGCGGTATTGTTCAACAAATTGCCCGTACACCACGAATAAGTTGCTCCATTTTTAATTAATACCCTTACTACACTATTTTTTACTTGTTGAAAATTATTTCCTTCTGAGCAGCGCACATTTACTTCACACCATTCTGAATCCAGAAAGTCCTCAGTATTCTGAGCTTCTTTTATGGCTTCAATGCTGTAGCTTAGTATTTCAACCTCTGGTTTACTGTTATTTTGATTTTTGTAATACAGATAAAGCTCATGATGGTACAGGCTAGAGCTCCATTGATTTTGATTCAGATTTTCGGAACAAACATATTCTTTGCGATTACCTAATCTATCGAGGATAAAAAGGGTATCACCCTTATAAAAACCTTGAATATTGAGAAACACTCTAAGCGCGAGATTTTGGTTGGCAATTTTAAAGTAATAGCCATCCTGCAGAGGCTTAAACTGAGATAGTTTTATGTTTACGGGTATGTCTTTGGCGTGAAAATAAATGGAAGATGTAGCCGAAGCTTCATCAAGTTGTGAAGTTAACTGGGCTACACTTATATCGCTTAGTACTGCATCAGATACATCGCTTAGTGCGATCTGCTGAGCAAACGTAAACGTAGAAGCCCAAAGAGACAAACAAATTGCATATACGGTTTGCCTAATCAAGATAGAAGTCTTTGTCTTAATAAAAATTCAAGCTGGTTGTTGGCTCTTTCAAGTTTGGTAAGTAACTCCTTGTTTTCTCTTCTTAGCTTAAACACCTCGTAGGCACTTTCAATGGTTACTCTTAATTCGTCTTCTTGCCAAGGCTTGCTCAGGTATCTATATACTTGTCCCTTGTTAATAGCATCAATTACGGCATTTATATCTGAGTAACCTGTAAGCAAAATTCTTATTGGCTCCGGATTAATTTCTTTTACAGCCATTAGTAGCTCAATGCCGCTCATTTCTGGCATACGCTGATCTGTAATTAAAACATCAATAGGAGTTGTATTGAAGAGCTCAAGGCCTTCCTTACCCGATTCTGCAGTGTATACTTTAAATATTCTTCTAAAGGTAGCTTTAAATGATTTTAAGTTATTTACTTCATCATCTACATAAAGTACCCTGATTTTTTGTTCCATGAATAGTTTGCGTTAGAATCAAGGCCAAAATAAGCGATTATTTTAGAATTATAAACAGGAACCAAGATGTGCAGCCAATAAGCTTACATTTTTACCCTTCTATACTTAGTAATTAGGCAGATAGTTTGTTAACATTAGAGGTTTAGAAAAAACCATGAAAAAATATAATAGAAGATAAAAACAATGGCTATTTTGCGGCAAATCACAAGGGGGCAAAGTATATGAAGGATAGGTTGGGGAACTTAGCAACACAACTAGATTTAGCGAAGAAAAGACAAAGCGAAGCGGTACAACCCGTTTTTTTTAGGTTAAGTAGTCAGCAGGATATAAAGGGCTTTGAAGAGCTTTTAAAGTCTCATTCAGATATTGTGGTATTTGACGAGTTGGAGGGCCAATTACGTGAGCTTTTTAAAATTCGTAACCCAAGAAAAAAGCTAAGCGAAGAAGAGTATAACCAATATATACAGGATTGGAAAAATACCCATAATGCCCTTGAATACGGAGTTTGGGTTTTCTACCCGTGGTCATCCAAGATGGTCCACATTTTAGATGAAGAAGAATTTATTGAATTAAGAACTTCAAGAAATCAATATAAAATTACTCCCCAAGAGCAAAAACTGTTGGCTCAAAAAAGACTGGGGATTATTGGTTTGTCTGTAGGGCAAAGTGTTGCTCTTACTTTGGCTATAGAAAGGTCTTTTGGTGTATTGAAAATTGCTGACTTTGACATACTGGAGCTGAGCAATCTTAATAGAATTAGAGCAGGGTTGGTTTCTTTAGGTAATCCCAAAACCACCTTAGTCGCCAGAGAAATTGCGGAGATTGATCCTTTTTTAAAGGTTGAGATATATACAGAAGGTATCACTCCCGATAATATCAATGATTTTCTAACGAATGGTGGACAGCTCGATGTATTAATTGAAGAGTGTGATAGCTTGGATGTTAAGTTGCTGGCCAGAATAAAGGCTCGCGAACTGGGTATACCCGTAGTAATGGATACTAGCGACCGTGGAATGATAGATATTGAGAGGTTTGACTTAGAGCCTGATCGCCCAATCTTTCATGGGCTACTTGGTACAGGTAATCCTATGGATTTGGCTAAAATGGAGGGTATTCAAAAAGTTTTGGCTTTTTACAAACTAGTGGGCGGTAATAATATTTCCAGCCGATTAAAGGCTTCATACTTAGAGCTTGGCATTAGCTTAACCACATGGCCGCAGTTGGCTTCGGCAGTAGGGTTAGGGGGGGCAGCCTTGGCCGATATCACAAGAAAGATATTAATTGGAAAAAAGGTGAGTTCAGGAAGATTCTATATTGATATGGACGAACTTATTCCAACATTAAACAATAAAGAGCCTTTTACTTTACCTAATATTTCAAAATTAAATGAGGATGATATTAGGGAATATATTCGCCAATTTGGGGAGCCTAATCCACAAAATGTAGCCTTGAGCGCAGCGGAAATTAACAGCCTTATCGAAGCCGGTTCTAGCGCTCCTTCTTCTGGAAATGATCAGCCTTGGTTATTCGTAAATAGTGGAAATAGCATCTATATATTTCATGAGTTAGAAAGGACTTTTTCTTTTGGTGATTATAATGACATTGCCAGCTTGCAGTCAATAGGAGCGGCTATTGAGAACATTTATCAAAGAAGTAAAAATTTAGGGTTTGATTGTAAAATAGAGTACCTAAAAGACCCTAATATTAGGGTGGTAGCAAGGCTTATTTTTTCAAAAAGTAAGGAGTTGAAAACAAGCCCATGGGCCAACTATATTGACTCGCGAATTACAAATAGATCGATTTGTGCTAGGGAGGAAATCGAACAACCTAAAATAACATCTTTGTCAGAGGCCGCAATGAGTATTCCTGGTTTCAAAATTTCATTTGTAAATAGTATAGAAGATCGAAACAAATTGGGTCAAATGATTGGCACATGTGATTTGTTTAGAATTTATAACGAGCAAGGGCATTTCGATTTTTTTAGACGCGAAATGCGATGGACAGAAGAGGAAGCACAGGAGAAGCGGGTAGGAATGAATATTAATGAATTGGAGATTGACCCCAGCTTAGTGCCAGCCATACGTATGTTAGAAGATTACAGTGTAGTAAAAACATTAGAATCGGTAGATGGAGGAAAAGGGTTTCAGATGGTGTCAAAATCGGCAGCCATGGAGGCTTCGGCTTTTGGACTAATTTGCGCTGAAAATTTAGATTCAGAAACTTTGTTGGAGGCAGGAAGGAGTTGGGAGCGATTGTGGCTAGAGGCCACTAGATTAGAAATTTGTTTGCACCCCATGGTTTCTCCTTTGTATATGTTTCCGAGGATAGAAAGTGGCGAAGGTTTTTCAGCAGAGAGGGTAGAAGAGCTTAAAGAAATTAAACAACAGCTCCTGGAGATCTTTGCAATGGATCCTCAAATGGAACCCTTGTTTATGTTTAGAATTTTTAAGAGTGATAAAAAACCCAAAAAGTCCTATAGACTTGAGAAGGAAAAAATATTTTTGAAATTAAATTAAAGAATTGGATACAAAAGAGGTAGTTAAGATTAGGGCTTTTAGGGCGATGGATGATGTAGCCTCAAGCAGGAAGTTTGTTGAAGGTCATCAACGTGTTTTAGGAGCTCATGGAGTAACTAAAGTAACATCTCTTAATGTGGATTGGATAAGCAATCCGGGGGTGTTTGTTATCATGGTAGAATCTCAGGACGGTAAAAAAGTATATGGTGGAGCACGTGTACATGTAGCAGGTGGCAGCCAGAGATTGCCTATAGAAGAAGCTACAGGAAGGATGGACCCTAAAGTATACTCTTTAGTAGAGGAGCAATCCAAAACCGGTACGGGTGAGCTGTGTGGGCTTTGGAATTCAATAGAAGTAGCAGGATTGGGTATTGGAAGCTTTTTTCCAACACGTGCAGGCGTAGTGATATGCGAACAAATTGGAATAAACTCTTTATTTGCTCTATGCGCTCCTTATACCGTAAGATGGGCTGAGAGGGTAGGCTGTAGAATAGTAACTGAAGTGGGGAACGAGGGTACTTTTTATTACCCAAAACTTGATTTATTAGCTACAGCTGTACTATTGCGCGATGCCCAAAACGTGGAAACAGCCAGGCCCTCCGAGCGAAGCAAAATTCAACAATTACGAGAAGCACCAGTACAAAGATTAGTAGAGCATGCTCCAGGTAGAAAACTTGAAGTTTTAATAGATTATGACCTCTATCTTCCATCTGCAAAAAAGGGAGAATTTATAAATCCGGTTTTACCGCCAATAACTCATGAAGAGAAATATCCTGCCTTGTAACAAAACATATTCTTTTCTTCTTGCCCTGTTATTTTTGGGTATAAGTGTTGGGGCATACGCCCAATCTTTTGAGCTCTATTACACTACAGAGTCTCGGGTAGGGCTGGAACCTCATGAAATAATCAATTCCGATTTTACTAAATCAGAATCTACAGCTCTTAATTTTCAAAATGAGACAGGGAGTATTTGGGTAAAAATAAAATTGCAAGAGGTTGGAGAAGATTTTCTTCTAACCTTAGATAACTCCATGATAGATTCAGTAGATTTTTATCAAATAGAAAATGATAAAATAGTTTCTGAGTATCACACAGGAGACAATTACCTGTATGAACAACGAATTGTAAATCATCCAAAGTTTATTTTCCCTTTGGCAAAATCCGAAGGAGCTTCAGAAATACTAGTCAGGATTAGGAGTCAGGATTTGCTTTTCGTTCCGGTAATAGTGGAGGGCAGTGACCAAACCGTAGAGCGCCTTAATACCTACAACCTTATAAAAGGGATGTATTATGGTATTGTATTGGTGATGTTTTTTTATAATTTCTTAATTGCTGTTGTTACAAGAGATTCTAATTATTACGCCTATTCTGGTTACGTAATATTTTTTGGTTTGGCTCAAATGGCAATAGATGGGTCGGCTTTCCAATATTTCTTTCCAAATTCGCCAGAGATTTATAATCATTCAATAATAGCCTTCCCTTCTATAGCGGGTATTCTGGCCATTATATTTACTATTGACTTTCTAAAAATAAAGGTAAATGCACCTAGGTGGTTGGCTGGAATGTACGCATTCATGCTGGCTTACTTTTTGGCCTTGGTGCTGGATTTAGCGGGATATAAAGCTATCAGCATAAATATCCTTAATACTTGTGGAATCACCATTGGTATATACGCGTTAATGGTGGCTGGTAAGTTGGCTCGAAATAGATACAGACCGGCCTATTTCTTTATTCTAGCTTGGTCCTTATTTATTGTAAGCCTTTTAGTTTTTGTATTTAGTATGCTAGGTGTAATACCCTTTAATGTGCTTACTAGTAATGCATTGAATATTGGAAACGCTGTTCAAATTGTACTACTTTCCATAGCCTTGGCTGATAGAATTAATGTATTGCGAAAAGAAAAATTAAAGTCGCAAGCGGAAGCATTGAAGGTGTCAAGAGAAAATGAACAGATTATTCGCGAACAGAACCTTACTTTGGAGCAGAAAGTGAATGAGCGAACCTTTGAGTTGCAGGAGGCAAATGAGGAATTAACGGTAACCTTATCTAATTTACGTGATGCTCAAACCCAACTTGTAGATGCCGAAAAAATGGCATCACTCGGACAACTAACGGCCGGTATTGCCCACGAAATTAATAACCCCATTAATTTTGTGACATCTAATATTAAGCCTCTGCGTAGAGATTTGGAGGAGATATATGAATTGATAGAAGCTTATTCGGGAGTGACCTCAGAAGAAATTTCTAAGCTAGAGCAAGCACATGAGCTAAGAGAAGAGTTGGACTATGATTACCTTAAATCAGAAATAGAATCATTGGTAGACGGTATTTCGGATGGCGCCCTTAGAACCGCTGAGATAGTACGTGGGCTCCGAACATTTAGCCGATTGGACGAAGATGCCATAAAGAAGGCCGACATTCATGAAGGGCTTGCAAGTACTTTGGTTTTACTTAGAAGTAAAACACAAGATGCGATAGAGATTGTGCAAGACTATGACCCCAATTTGCCATTGCTAGATTGTTTCCCAGGAAAATTGAATCAGGTGTTTATGAATATTTTGAACAACGCGATTTATGCGGTGACTAATAAAACGTATGAAGCCCCAGAAAAGGCGGTCATCATAATGAAAACAGTTTTGGACGATAATAACATTCATATCCATATCAAGGACAATGGAATTGGAATGGATGAAGGCACGAAAAAGAAAATGTTCGACCCGTTTTTTACTACAAAAGATGTAGGTGAAGGAACAGGTTTGGGAATGGCTATTGTATATAAAATAATTGAAAAGCATCGTGGTTCGCTACAAGTAGAGTCAGAATTAAATAAGGGAACAGAATTTATAATAACTTTACCGCTACGACAGCCAAACGAATTTGAATGAGTCAGAGCTTAAAAGGTAAGAAAATCAGGATTTTATATCTTGACGATGAAGAAAATAATCTAAGGTCATTTAAGGCCGCATTTCGTAGAGACTACGATGTATATACCGCAAGTACGTCAGAAAAAGCATTTGATATTGTAAAATCTATCAAACCCCAAATTATTTTTTCGGATCAAAGGATGCCGGTTACCACTGGGGTAGAATTTTTTAATGCACTCAGACAAGTATTTCCTGATCCGGTTAGAATCCTACTCACAGGATATTCTGATCTAAACGATATCATTGAAGCAATTAATAAGGGTCATATATATAGGTACATCACCAAACCCTGGAGCGAACAGGAAATACGTGTTGCAATAGACAATGCCTACGATATATATCAAACCAGAAGAACCCTAGAAAACAAAATTGAAGAGCTTGAAAAAACGAACCATGAATTAAGTCGTTTTATTTATAGTGCTTCTCATGATTTAAGGGCTCCTGTAGCCTCTTCGCTTGGTCTGCTGCGTGTGGCTCGCCACGAAATAAAAGACGAAGTTTCAATCGACTATTTTGACAAGCTGGAACACACCATTAAGAAGCTGGATCTTTTTGTTTCTAACATTATAGATTATTACAAAAACTCAAAGCAGCAGGAGGTACACGAAGAGGTGAAATTTGAGGAACTAATAGATGATGTAATAGAATCTGTTAAAAGTCATTTGGATACAGCCGATGCGCATATTGACTCTGAAGTGATTCAAAAAAACAGATTTTGTACAGATGCCTTCAGGATGCGGATAATCTTGAGCCAGCTTATTAGCAATGCTGTAAAGTTTAAAAAGGAAGATCAGGAAAAGGCACGTATTTCTATAAAGATTGAAGCAGACTTGAACGAAGCCAGGATAGAGGTAAAAGACTCTGGCGTAGGTATTTTAACCGACCATATGCACAAGGTGTTTCAAATCTTCTTTAAAAGCCAAAATAAAGAATCCGGTAGCGGAATTGGTCTGTATATAGTAAAAGAAGCTCTAGATAAAATGGGCGGTAGTATTAACGTAAACTCTGAACCAGGAAAAGGGACGCTCTTTTCTATAAAAATTCCAAATAGAATATGAGGCTCGAAGATGTCAAAAACATTATGCTTATTGATGATAACCCTACAGATAGGTTTATTCACAATAAGTTGCTGACTATTTATAAAATTGGAACGGACATTATTGAATATCCTAGTGGAAGATCTGCCCTGGATTTTTTTAAAGAAAATAAAACAGAGCACACTCAACTAATGATTAATACAAAAACAAAAATTCTAATTTCAAATCTCAATTCTCATTTGGGTTTTA
>JAUICR010000068.1 GCA_030427785.1 Bacteroidia bacterium
TGACTAATGAAATGGCGCCACCATTGGATGCCATCTCGCATTACAATAGTTTTCAAGTTCCCTTTGCTATAGTTATTACCTTGTTAATAGCATTTGGGCAATTTTTAAATTACCGAAGTACCTCTACCAAGTCTTTTTGGAAAAACATTATGGCATCGCTGGCAGTGAGTCTTACATTCACTTCTATAGCCGCTACTGCTTTTGAGTTTTGGTCTCACCCACTTTACCTCGTATTGCTGTTTTGTGGCTTGTTTGCCTCTATTAGCAATCTTGATTTTTGGTTGCGCCATCGCAAAGGAAAAATTGCTTTTGCAGGAAGCAGTATTGCCCACCTAGGATTTGCTTTGATTATTGTTGGCTCATTGATTTCTAACGCCAAAAAGAAAGTGATTAGCCAAAGCGACATTTTCTTGTCCAAAGATCTTCCGGCTAATGAAAACTTATTAATGGAGCTGAATGACACCGTACAGATGGATAAATACAAAGCCATTTGGACTGGGAAGCGTGAAGAGCCCAATAAGCAGTTTTATGATGTAAGCTATTACACCGAAGATGAAAACGGAGTGCTAACTAAGGCTTTTGATCTTCATCCGTTTTTGCAAATGAGTGATAACATGGGCCCCACACCCAATCCTTCTACCGAGCATTTTATCAATAAGGACATTTATACGCACGTACAATATTCATCTTATTTGGAGCCTATAACGGCAGATGGCTACGAAGGTGAAATGGAGCGTGAAATAGAACGTGGCGACACGGTAATATACCAGCAGCATTTTGTAATAATGGATAGCCTAAGAGTAAATGCACAGATTAATGAAGAATCAGGAAAGTTCCACAGTATTAAACTTACTGCTGACCTTTCGTTGGTAAATGTAATGGGAGGTGTGTTTACAGCAAGCCCCTCGTACATACTTACTGATGGCGTGGTTTCGTATGAAGATGCCATCCTTGAAGAACAAAGAATTAAACTCCGACTGAGCGATATCAACGAAGAAACTAACAAACTGAAACTTACTGCCTGGACCAAGGTGGATGAAAATGAAACGCCTTTTATTGTAATGAAAGCCATCATTTTTCCTTGGATCAATATTTTATGGCTAGGGTGTATCCTGATGGCAGTAGGAAGCGGAATAGCCGTTTGGCAATACAGCCGTAAAAATGCTGCTTAGCGAGATTTACCTCTGATAATGGTGATAGGGCCTTTTACAGCCAAATGCCTATCGCAAAATAGAATGTAATAATAGGTGCCATCAGGAAGTTGCTCACCCGCCATATTGGTTCCACCCCAGGTATTGTCATATCTTTCGGCATGGTACACTTCAGCGCCCCAGCGGTTGATTACCGTGAACTCACAATCATTACCGCTTATAAATGCACTTAGGTCAAGGTAATCGTTTCTACCATCGCCATTAGGCGAAATGTAATTGTAGCCATCATCTCGAGTTTCAGGTTGCATATATACTTTCAAAGAATCTCTACCCTGACAACCGTGTTTATCTGTCACTAAAAGGTAGAAGGTAATAGTATCGCCCGATATAGTTACTTCTACCGAAGTAAATTGACCAAAAGGATTTGCAATAATAACCGCATGGCTAGACCACCAGTAAAACTGATCTCCACCAGACCCCGCCAATTCAAGCAACTCCTGCCAACTCAAAATTTGGTCAGGTCCGGCATCTACCGGCACCGTGTTTTTATGGATGTAAACAGTATCATAAAGGGTTTCTGTACATTGATTTTTACTCACAGTCAAACTGATGGGATATATACCTGGTGCACTCCACTGTATGTCTTTTACAATAGAGCTGGCCGAAGTTGGCTTATTTGCCAATGGCCCAAAATCCCAAAAATAATTTACCCCACTAGGGTAAGTACCTTGCGCATAAAAATCTACTGATTGTGCCTCATAGCAAAACTGACCTTCGAAATATATTTCGGGTTTTATTTTTTCAAATATTTCAATGCGGTATCTACTAGTATCGAAACACATTCCATCCTGACCAACAATTAGGGTAACCCAATAATGCCCAGGTGCTGGATAAGTATACCATACAGAATCTTTAATGGCCGTATCGCCTAAGGTGGTCAAATCCCCAAAATTCCAAAAGACACTATTATTACCCACACTTTCTGAAACGAAAGAGATACCTAACCCATTACAGGTCATGCCCAGACGCTCGTCTGGTGTTAGCATATCACTTCGCAGAGAATCTCTAATATATACGGTATCACCATACAAGTAAATACAGTTTCCCGAAGTCACTTTCAATTCAATATAATATGCACCCCCAGTAGGCCATGAAACTGGTGGAGGATTCTCTAGGTTTGAAAATTGATAGTTGGCAGATGGTCCAAAATCCCATAAAAACTTTGAGGAGTCATCAATACTGCCCGTAGGCGTTATACTTAAAGGGAGATCTTTAAAACAGTAAAAAGTACTGTCAACTAAATTAACCGCAGGGTTATCTTTAACTTCAAAAATGGCGACTGCGGTATCTTCACAATATTTGCCAGCAGCCGCTATTAAGGTTACCAGGTATTGCCCAGGTTTTGAATAGGTATAAGTAGGATGCCTTGCACTTGATGTATCTGATAATGTAGTAGGGTCTCCAAAATCCCAAAAAAACTGATTGGCCATAGGGCTTTGCGAAATAAAATTTAATGTAAGCCCATTGCAGTAGTGAGTTGAGTCTTCTATCTGGGTTAAAATATCAGCTTGTATTCGAGTACAATTGGTCACATTAAACTGATAGTCCAGCCGTACCGTACTTAGTGGAATTCCGTTTCTATACTCAGTCACACATATTCCCATTACGTAATGCCCTATTTGGGTTGGAGTACCAAATAGTTCTCCGGTTTGCCCATTGATGCCAATGGCTGGTGAAGAGGCAATGGGATAGGATGAAGAGAACGGATTATTAAAATTGATTATTTGTGGTGGCTGATTTACAGACTTTTGATAAATATCACATAACTCATAGTACAGCGAGTCATTATCAGATTCAGCAAATTTAATAGTATCTGACAGGGGCTCATTTAAACAAATCAAAACGGGAGGTGGTTGTACAAAATACGGAGAACTATTGCCCGTACTATCCAGAGAAGGAATTGTGGTATTGTAGTAATAGCCCGTATTTAAAGGGGTTGGAATATTTGATATCAATGCATTTCTACAGCAAGTTCTATAATGCATTTTATATCCGCCCATAATGGGTGGAAGGTATATAGTATCAATATAATCAGCGTACTCAATACATACCCCGGGAGGAACAACTATACAGTGCGCAGAATCTAAAAGGTGTGGATAGGTTGGTCCCTTTGATGCACTAAAACTTTGGTTAAAAGTACTTAAAATACCCTCCACTACAATGCTTGCAGAAAGAGGAAAAGCTTGTGTATTAGGGTTGCAATCGCGATATATCCTTAGCGTAACCTCATAATTATTACTGTCTAAGTGCTTATAAGTTAAATAACCGCCAATCATATGAGTACCCCTACCCACCACACTCATCAATACGAAGATGAGCAAAAGCACATTACGATATTTGAATAAACCCGAGGTAAGTGGCATGTAGTAGATTGAAAACTAAAAGTACGAACATATTACTTGCGGCAGCTCATACCAATTCTGAATTATCCATCGACAAATTCCTAATGCTACATCCCTCTTAGTATGTTGACCGCATCTTTATAAATCAAATCCCCATTGAGACTAAGAATATAATAGTATGTGCCATCAGGAAGATCTTGTCCGCCTTTGCCCACTCCTGTCCAATTGTTTTTATACTTTTCGGCCGACCATACTTCTGCCCCCCATCTGTTTAAAATTACCAATCTTGCCTCCCCATCAGGGTTCAATTTGCTTAAGTCAAAATAGTCATTATAGCCGTCTCCATTGGGCGAAATAAAATTGTACGGTTCCTCGTTGTTGTTCACAATTATTGTAAGCGAATCTAAGCCTCCACAGCCTAATTCATCTTGCACTCTTAGGTAAAAAACCACCGTATCCTGATGGTCTTGAAGTAGCACCGTAGTTTGTTGTCCAAACGGATTTCCAAAGTCTACGGCATCACTTGCATACCAATTGTATGTGGTACCACCCGTACCCGATAGGTATACAATATCTCCCCTATCAATAAACTGATCTGCCCCAGCATCTACAGCTACAGATAGGTTACTTATTTCTACAGAGTCTTGTTTTACTTTTTCGCAAAAACCAAATTTCACAGTAAAGCTTACTAAGTGTTTACCCGATGAAGACCAGGTAATGGGCGGTGGAAATTCAAGATTGGAGGTTTGAAAATTGGCATCCGCTCCAAAATCCCACTCAAAAGTGGAATTGCTTGGATAATTTCCTGTTGGAAAAAACTCTACTTCGTTCGCTTCAAGGCAGTATACCCCGTTTTGCACAAAATCAGGAACCACTTCATCTTTTACCCTAAAGTTCACTTGCAACGTGTCGCCACATGGCGAGCCCGGGTCCGCGTACAGCGTTACTGTATAATTTCCAGGCTGAGAATACTTATACACCGGGTTCGTCAAGGTAGATGTATCTGAACTTGAAAACGGATCGCCAAAATCCCATAACAAACTGGTAGAGTTTTTACTTTCGGAAGTAAACTGAACAGTGAGACCATCGCACAATAATTGAGGATCCTCACTTGGGGTAACCATATCACTTTCTACATTGGTAATACAAGCTGAAACGTTAAACTGATAGTCCAACCTAGTACTACTTATTGGCATTCCATTTTTATACTCGGTTAAACAAATTCCCATTACGTACTGTCCCAATTGATTTGGAGTACCTGTCAGGTTTCCTGTGCCAGGATCTACCGCAAAAATGGGAAAAGAAGGTAAAGGATTGGCACTAGTGTAGGGCGCTGCAAAAGGAACTACAGCAAAGGGTGGCGGGCACGGTGGATTTGGTATTACCACATTACAGCCTCCACCTCCTCCGCCTCCGGAGGCACCTCCATTTAGAATATCACAAAGCTCAAAGTGCAAAGAGTCTCCGTCCAGTTCGCTTACGTTCAAACTAAGATTGATTGGTTGATTTAAGCACAATACAATAGGTGCTACACCTAAAAATTCGGCCGAATTATTACAAAGTGTATCATTGCTCGGAATGTCTATAGTATAGGTGTTTCCATAGCTTCCAGAGTTGTTTACGTTATCTATAGAGCTATTTCTACAGCAGCGCTGATGCACTATGGTGTAGCCCCCGGCTGTGGGAGGTAAAGTTACGGTATCAATATATTCGGCATATTCGGTACACAGCCCTGGAGGTGCAGTTACACACGGGTTACCAGTGCTATCTGGCGGAACATTAATGGTAGGCCCTTTGGGTGGCTGCAGCATAGTGACCAATACATTGCCGGCATCGTAAATGGCTATATTGGCATTGGCATCAAACTGTGCCCCTCCACTTCCACAATCTCTGTAAATTCTTAATCGTATTTGATAAACATTAGTACCAACACAGGTATACGAAATTTGCCCTCCTACAAGGTGAGCAGCCTCGGTAGCTGTATAGCTTAAACCAAGAATTAACAAAAACAAAAACTTATAATTTGAAATGCTTATACGACTCCTCACTAGATAAATAATAGGGTTAATCTCAAGGCCAAAGCTGTCCATTTCGGCTCCAAAAATTGGGCTACTAAGTAAATCATTTTAAACCACATTTATATAAATGCAATAGATAATGCGATATAAGCTGTAGGTGAAGTAAAAAAAGATATTGCAGATATGAATTGAAGAACTTAGACATTAAGAGACCTGTTTTTCTAATTTTGCCACCATGGTAAAAAATCCAAAAATAGCCTTGGTAGGAAACGGCTTGGCCTCCCTTTTTTTTAAGGCTGCTTTTTCAAGTATTGGTAATAACCCCACGGTGTACGCCCGCACTCCAAAAAAAGGTGACTTTGAGTTAGATAAATTGGTAGAAAATATTAGTTCTTATGACCTTATTCTACTATGTGTAAGCGACAGTGCCATAGCCCAGGTTAGCGCAACTTTGGTGGCTGCTCCAGGTATTGTAGCTCATGTATCGGGTGCTATGCCATTAAGTTCATTGGATTACAGTATTGCGCGTCCAGCTGTTTTTTATCCGTTGATGAGCATGAAGGATACCGGTATAAAGGAGTTGCCCCAAGTACCCTTTTGTCTGGAAGCCAAAAATAACAGCGATTTAGCCTTTTTATCCAGGGTGGTACATTCTTTTGGAGCAAAATACTTTGAAGTAGATTCAGATAAAAGAGTAAGCTTACATTTAGCCGCTGTTTTAGCCAATAATTTTACCAATCAATTATACAACCTGGCTTCGGAGGTATTGCATGATATTAACTTAGAGTTTAACATTATGCTACCCATGTTGTCAAATGCACTACATAAACTTGAAAATCATAGCCCGCTAGAGATTCAGACCGGGCCAGCATTGCGAAAGGATGAAGTTACCATTCAGAAGCATTTAGCCTTAATAAATGATCCTCTCACCAAAGACATCTATAAATTGCTTACCCAAAGCATTCAACAAGCTCATGACAAAAAATTATAAAGAACTACTCCATCATATCCGAGCATTCGTATTTGATATTGATGGAGTTCTTACCGATGGAAAATTTCAGGTAGCACCCGATGGTAGCCCGATACGAAACCTAAATAGCAAGGATGGCTATGCCATGCAATTAGCCATTAAAAAAGGTTTTATTGTAGCTGCTATTTCGGGCGGACACTGCGAAGGCGTAAAAAAACGTTTGAGAGCACTAGGTATGACGGATATTTATATGAGTGCAAGCCACAAGATGGATAGCTGGAAAGATCTGCTAGCGGTGTACGAACATCAAGGCTTAAAACCAGAGAATATCTTGTATATGGGAGATGATATTCCTGATTATCACCTTCTGTTAGAAGCTGGTGTAGGCGCTGCCCCAGCCAATGCTGCTCCTGAGATAAGAAGCATTGCCCAATACGTATCGCCACGAGATGGAGGTGATGGGTGTGTGCGTGATGTGATAGAACAAACCCTAAAGCTACAGGACAATTGGATGCTTGATGAAGATTTTGCTTGGTAATGAAGAATATCTTAAAACTTTTACGCTGGCCCAACCTGCTAATGATTGCCTTAGTGCAATACCTTATCAAATACTCAATTATTGAAAGTTTAAGCATTCCTCACTTTTTAAGTGATATGTACTTTTTGCTTGGGGTAATCTGTAGTATATCATTAGCAGCTGCAGGATATATCATAAATGATCTGCACGATACTGAAACGGATAAACTAAACAAGCCAAACAGAGTACTAGTTGCTGGCAAAGTAAGTAAGGATATGGCTTGGGGCCTATTTTCGTTTTTTAACATTGTAGCATTTATATCGGGATATGTATTAGCGCAGCACATTGAGATGCCTGGGCTGTGGCTCCTACCCGTAGTAGCAGCCGCCCTGTTGTATTTATATGCGGTAGACCTAAAGAAGCGTCCAATTATTGGAAATATGTTGGTCTCCTTACTTACTGCTCTGCCTATAGTGCTGGTGGGAGTTTACGATATATTACCAGCAGGTACGCCCGAAAATGCAGAAACCATTGTTCCCGTTTTTAAAGTAATAGCTGGCTTTTCTGTTTTTGCCTTTTTTGTAAACTTTATTCGAGAAATAATAAAGGATGTAGAAGACCTGGCTGGTGATAAAAATCAGGGCTACAAAACTTTGGCTGTAATCCTTGGGCTTACACACATCAAGTATGTATTGATTATTCTGGTCCTCGTTTTAGTAGTATTTACAGGCTACTTTAATGGCTACTTATTTTTAAGTGATAAATATTCAGGCCTGTACTTGTTGCTATTTGTTAATCTACCACTGGTGTATCTCATATACAAAATCATAGTATCCAAAGAAAGTAAAGACTTTAAAACCGCATCTAACCTAGTAAAGCTAATTATGCTTACGGGTATGCTGAGTATGGCAGTTTTCACCTTGTCAATTAATTTGAGATTTTAATACTATGAGTCTTTTTCAATTGCCTTATAAGCTAATCTTAGGAAGCAAATCTCCAAGACGACAGCAGCTCTTAAAAGATTTAGGCTTTGAGTTTAGTTCAAAATACCTGGAAGTAGATGAAGCGTACCCCCCCTATTTGCAGGGTGCTGAGATAGCTGAATATTTGGCCTACAAAAAGGCGGAGGCATTTTTACCCAAACTAGATGACAATGAAGTGATACTTACTTCGGATACCGTGGTATGGTGTAATGGCGAATCTTTAGCTAAAGCTGAAAATGAAACAGAAGCCAGGCATATGCTTCAAAAAATTTCGGGCAGAAGCCATGAAGTGATAACAGGGGTATGTATCAGTTCTAATAGCAAAACCGTGACATTTAGCGATACCTGCCTTGTACATTTTGCCACTTTAAGTGATGAAGAAATTGAGTTTTATATAAAAAACTTTAAACCTTTTGATAAGGCTGGAGCGTACGGAATTCAGGAATGGATAGGCATGTGGGCCATCCAAAAAATTGAGGGCTCATATTTTACTGTAATGGGATTACCTACACATCTAGTGGCCCAAGCACTATTGAAATTTTAGATTGAAAAAAAAAGGCTTAATTGCAGTACGTAAAACAGCCTAATGAAAAAATCACCTAGTTTACTTGCAGCACTAATTCCTGTAATATTTCTAATTACAGCCTTAAGTGTCAATGTAATTGGGGTTTTTGGCGATGATGCTTTAAGTGGTTCCAATCAATTTGTCCTATTACTTGCTGCAGCCGTGGCAGGTGTGGTAGGAATAACTCAAGGTTTTGAATGGAAAACCATCATTCAAGGAGTTGAGCACTCGATAGGCAGTACCTCTGGTGCTATTATTATTTTGCTTTGTATAGGTGCGTTAAGCGGTTCCTGGATGATAAGTGGTATTGTACCAGGAATGATTTATTATGGCCTGTTGTTGCTCAATCCTGAGGCCTTTCTACCGGCCACTGCCATAATTTGTGCACTTGTGTCATTAGCCACAGGCAGCAGCTGGGGTACTACCGCTACCGTAGGCATTGCGCTGGTTGGTATTGGTAAGGCTTTAGGAATTTCTGAAGCCATCGTAGCAGGTGCTGTTATATCCGGGGCATATTTTGGAGATAAAATATCTCCATTATCTGATACTACCAACCTTGCTCCTACTATGGCTGGTACTGATCTTTTTACGCATATCAAGTATATGCTTTATACCACCATTCCTTCTTTTACCATCGCGCTTATTGTATTTGTTATAATTGGTTTGAACATGGAAGTATCAGGGCAAGTAAATAACCTTCAGCCTTTATTACATGAATTATCCAGCATTTTCAACATTACTCCGTGGATTTTTGTTGTACCGCTCACGGTGGTTGTTCTTATCATTAAAAAAGTTCCGGCCATACCTGCTTTGCTTGCAGGCGCCCTATTGGGTATTCTGGCCGCGTTTGTTTTTCAGTACGATTTACTTACACAAATGAATGGCGGAGCACTAACCTGGAATAGCACCTATGCTCTGCTTATGAACGCCCTTACGGTAGATGTAGCATTTGAAGCCACAAACCCTGTGCTAAGCGAACTTCTAAGTTCTGGCGGAATGGCCGGGATGATGAGTACCATTTGGTTAATTATCTGTGCCATGACATTTGGTGGTGTAATGGAAGCTTGTGGCTTTTTAAGTACCATTAGCAATTCATTGTTGCACTTAGCAAAAGGTACTGCATCATTAGTTGCTACCACCATGGGTACCTGCGTGTTTGTAAACTTTACAGCCGCTGACCAATACTTGGCTATTGTAATACCCGGTAGAATGTACGCTGATGCGTTTAAAAAACAAGGCCTGGCTCCCGAAAATCTTAGCAGAACCCTTGAAGATAGTGGAACAGTAACCTCAGTGCTAATACCTTGGAATACTTGTGGTGCCTACCAAAGCGGTATACTTGGTGTAGATACGTTAGCCTACCTACCCTATGCAGTATTCAATTTTATTAGCCCCATAATGACCTTAGTGTTTGCTATTTTCAATATCAAAATCCGCAGACTAATAGGGCATGAATCTGAAGGTGTGCCGGCTTAAGGTCTTATTATTGGGCAGTAGATAATCCGAATATAAAATCGGCATTAAAACCATAATTGTTAAACTCCTTGCCAAACTTAGCCTGCCTATGACAATTCATGCAGGATAATCCATTTTGCTTGTACGTCTCCATTAGGCTGTTCGACAACTTTATCGGTTGATAAGCATCTTCCTGCCCTCCATTGCTTCCATCAGTAAACAGCGTAGGATAAAATGGCCATTGTGTACTTACCAACCTATAGTTTAACCAAACCGAATTAGAATTAGCATCTCGAATCATCTTATGGTACATTTCATTAATCTCTTGACTCGGTTTTCCTATTTCTCGCACATTTACCACCTGTGTGCCTATACGGTGTGATATGTTAGGTTCAAACTGCTTAGGTGGTGGCTGATTGTAATTTTTTGGATTGTTATCTGTTTCGTCAAAATAGCTGTAATCCTTGCCTGGCTCAAGCACAGCAACACCATCTGCACCAAGAGTAGGAGCATTATCAATATGTTCAAATGAGGCCCATGTCCACTGAGTTGCTTCTACCACTTTGTGTGCAATATGCATGGCTACAAGCCCTACTCTTACTTTTCTACCATCTGGTAGTTTCACTTCTCGTATATGAAATTTTGTTGCATCGTCATTTTTGGTAATGAGCATCCACGCAGATTTTACAATAATGGCTCCCTCACCAGTTCTGAAATAATACTCCGAACTCCCGTCAGTTCTAAAACTGTCCTTTAAACTTCCAACCGGAAAATAAGCTCGCTGAAATCTTTTTTGAATGTTTACCGTATCACCACCTTCCACATAAGTCAGTCCTGAGTTATAATCAGGCCACTCCTGCGTGTATTTTTTTTGCCCCGCCTTTGAGTACAAACCGTTTTGTACTACATAGTCATAGGCTACCTTGTTATAATACATTTCATAAAGTGTATATCGCTTGTCATCATCTATTACCGGGAGATCTTCAGGGTTAATAATATTCACTTTATTATTCTTGGCTAGTAAACGCATTTCCGACACTTTACCACCATTTTTAGGACGCTGAGTCCAAAAAGAATTTCCTTTCATCCATTCTCTTGGTGTATCGCCCGAGTCCACATAAATTTCTGTAGATGGCATCCAATATTCCCAAACACTTTCGTCTTTTATGTTATCTACAAAACATTTCCTGGTATCAGCATTTCCATTTTTATCTGCAGGCCAGTTGAGCGCTATAAAACTTCGCCAGGACAAATCATCAGCTTTTCTTTGTAAAAAATAAATCATAGTATCATTCCTCACTTGTTCATTTGATGTATCGGCTCCTGGTATAGCACCAGCCTTAGGAAGGTTTACGCTTGGAGGTATTCGCCACGCTTTAGTTTCTTCACCGCAAATGTTTGAGATGGCAGGAATAACAAATGGATCCTCAGAATAGGTAGGTTGCTCATCGGCTCCCTGAAAATATAATAAGCCGATAAAACCCATTAATAGGGTTGTTACTATTTGCTTTTTCATTGTTTGGTAGTTTTATGGTTTATTGGTTTTGTTGCTGTGGCATTTTTGGCTTGATCAGCGGTAATATATCCGATATACGCTTTTGATTTAAAATTGGAAACACCATCAAAACTGATTTTGAAATGCGATAAAAACTGATGCATACCAGCTTCTTTATTGATGTTTAAAGTTTGTAAATGCTCAGTGAAACTCAGATACTTTTGACGAGTACAAAGCCCTCTTTCATAAAGGTGTTTCAAAAAAGATAATGCTTCGTCCATAAATTCAAAATACAATTCGAGACCTATGTGATTGCCTATAGTAACACCTAAATCCAGATCAAGTTCTACTTTTCTACAATGGCGATAAGCTATTTGCAACCAGTCTTTTACATGTGTATTCCTTACGTCAGGATATTCCACATCCTCCAAGTATGGTAGGACAGCACCTTTTGGGATATCTTGAATAAATACTCTTAAGTTATTATCTCGTCTTGCATGCATCACCCCCACCTGAGATACCCAACTGCCTTTTGGTAATTTTGAAATACAGCTTAATAATAATTTATAACTGGGCTTTTGAACTTTAAATTCTAAGCCTTGAAAAACGTTATGAATAGTATCCAGTAAATTTAAAATATGGACATTTTTCTTGGGTCCTAGAAATAAATTTGGGATGTAATTATTCTTCTGAATTTCTGAATAGTCGTATTCAAACCAAATATTATTGAAGATATAATTATAGTCCTTACGCCATTTTATGGAAAAATCGCTTAAACCCTTTGCAATTTCATCCTTTACAATCCTTTGTTTTTTAGCGTTTTGAATCCATGCGTGCAATTCATCCGGCTGGTGAATACACAATAAAAAATCTACGTGATGAGAGTGAGTATTCAAATCAAATTCAAATCCCCAAAATGAACTTAACCCAGTAGGAAACTCCGAAAAAAAACAAGTTAAATCACTGAGTACCGAGTCATCAACAAACAACTCATGGTACTCAGTTCTTTTATTTTCCAAAAAGTCTCCAATGCTTCTTTCTTTATTAGGAGGACTTAGCATTTGTTGAGAAGTCGCTTTGAAGCCATTGGCCATTTGAAGTTATTGTTTGTCCCAATAGGCTTGGTTTTCTTCTTGTGATTTATCCCAATAGGCAGAGCCCGAATCGGAACCATCCCCCCCATTGTTTACATAGTCCTTATAAATCTTATTGATTTGAGCTACTTCATCGGATGTTAAATCAGAAGTAGGAGGCATATTGTAAACCGCAATGTCCATTGCTTCTTTTAATGACATATTTAATACTGCATCAGAGTACTGGTCTTTTTGGTTTTCAGGTAATACATCCCCAATTGTAAGGTTGGAATCAGCCATTTTTGTTTGGTTTTTAAATTATAATGGTCGTAAATATATCAAAATAACGGCTTGACCTTCAAGTCGATATTCCAAACAAGTATAGATAAATTGTAAATTGGCAAAAGTAAAATGGACGACTAACCCGGATTACAGAAACAAACAGAACAACAAACATATTGACAATGAGTGAATTGCTATGTCAAAGTGAAAGGTCGCTAATCTTTAAAGAGCAAAATACTGAACCAGAACAAAGCATCATATGGAAAGTATGTGGTCATTCTACTAATTATATTTCGGAACTAGAAAACGAATATAGCATTACCCGTAGCCTTTCTATAGAGGGGATAAGAAAGCCTGTAAAACGGGGTATTTACCAAAACAAAGAAGCCTTTGCTTATGGCTATATTGATGGAATTTCGTTGGGTGACCTTATAGCTAAAGGCCCCATAAATCCTCAATTGGCATATTCCATATCATTACAAATTGTACAAATATTAAAACAGCTGCATCAAGCGGGCATATTCCATTTACGACTGAATCCTGCCAATATTTTATACAATACCCGAAATGCACAAGTAACACTTATTGACTTTACCTTGGCCATAAAAGGAAGCAGTACGAAGTCATTTCAATTTGACAATTGGGGAGATGAAATTGTGTATATGGCCCCCGAAATGACTGGGAGACTCAACCAAAACCTTGACTTAAGAACTGACTTGTACTCATTAGGCGCTATTATGTACGAAATGCTTAGTACCAAAAAGCCCTTTGAGCATGAAGACAGAGCTGAGCTGATACACGAAATTTTAGTAAAAAATCAAATTCCTTTAAATAAAACAGGGCTTAACATTCCTGCCGGGGTAGAAAGCCTTGTGGAAAAGCTATTGGCCAAAGACCCTAAAGATCGCTACCAAACTACTCATGGTCTTGAGTTTGACCTTGAAGAAATCATTGAAAAAAGCCAAAATAAACTGTGGGATGGCAACTTGACATTAGGACTCGAAGACAGTTTAGAAAAATTTTATCCATCAGAAAAACTATATGGAAGGCAGGCAGAGTTAAAAAAGCTCAATCAATTGCTCGAATCCATAAGTAAGGAAAACGGAATAGAGGTTTGCCTGGTTTCGGGGAGTGCGGGTATTGGAAAAACAACCCTAATCAATCAGTTTAAAAAAGAAGCTGAGCGCAAAGGTGCTTTGGTGCTTACCGGTAAGTTTGAGCGAATGGGGCAAAACATACCACATCAGGCCATGGTAAACGCTTTGCGCGAATTTTCTACCTATATACTATCACGTGCCGATGAGGAATTGGTACAATGGAAAAAAATACTAAACAAAGCAGTAGGAGAAATTGGAAGCGTACTTACCGAATTGGTTCCGGATTTTGAATGGATTATAGAAGAAGGCCCAATGAGCCCTAGCCTTACGAGTATCCAAACCGAGAGCCGGATTAACTTCCTCTTTCAACAGATAATAGAAAAGGTGGCGTCCCCGACTCGTCCTCTAATATTAATTTTTGATGATTTGCATTGGGCCGATCAGGCTTCAATTAAAACGCTGATTTCATTAATAGGAAATAGATATGCTGACCATTTTCTGTTTATAGGAACCTACAGCCATACCGATGCAGTGAGCGAAGGCAATTTTCATTCGTACCGAGAGGATATTATTGCAGAGCGCCCAGATACTATTGATTTAGAACTTCAAAATCTAAGTATAAAAGACGTAAACGACTTTGTACAAGATTCCATAAAAGTTGAAAATCAAAATGAGTTGAGCCAACTTATCCATTCCAAAACCTTGGGCAACCCATTTTTTGTGTGGAGCTTTCTAAACAACTTGCAAAAGGAAGGGCTGCTAGCGTACAATTCAAAACAAAAAACTTGGGTATGGGATAAAAAATCCGCTCAGGCTATTCAGATTTCGGATAATGCCATAGACTATATGACGAACAAGGTAAATAGCCTTGACGCCATTCAAAAAACCATTTTGGGATATGCCGCCCTTATCGGAAATCCTTTTTCTATAAAGCTACTAACAGCCATTGCACCTTATGATATAGACACTATTTCTAGCGCTCTAAATATTTTTAGGCAAGAGCAGTTTATCGAAAAATTTGCCACCTCATCATTTCTATTTACCCACGATAGAATACAACAAACGGCCTACAAACTAATCCCAAAAGAGCAGTTAGAAGAATTACACTATAACCTTGCCTGCGTGCTCAAGCCTTTGGCCGAAGAATCAAACGAAATGCATGACTGGTTTGAACTTGCCAGGCATTACAAACATGGTAAAGGGTATCATGATACACAGGATAGGAAGTATGTAATTGACCTCAATGTAAAAGTTGGCCTTGAAGCCAAAAAAAATGCCTCCTTTCAACTTGCCTACGACTTTTTTAAAGAGGCTATTTTGGCGGTATCAGAGGCAGATTGGGAAGAGCGAT